>NZ_DASRXP010000291.1:0-35779 GCF_035687465.1 Kribbella sp. | reverse complement strand
TGGAGCCGGTGCTGGGGCAGGAGCGGCGGGTGCGGGAGCTGGAGCTGGAGCTGCGGGTGCCGGCGCGGGAGCTGCGGGTGCCGGCGAGACCGGTGGCGAGGAGGCCGGAGACGATGGTGGGGGAACCGGACTCGCGGGGGTGGGGACGATTCCGAAGCCACCGGTAGCACTCCCACCTGGATCTCTACCCACTCCCAGTCTGCCGGGGACGGTACCGGTTGGCGGCGTTCCCCTTCCGCCGTTGGGCAGCGGGCTGACACCAGTCGGACAGATGCTCGGCTCCGGCGGCAAGGCAAAGTTGCCGGGATTAGGTGGACTTGGCAGCGGCGGCCTAGGTGGCGGTGGTGGCGGAGGCCTCCCGGGTGGCGGCCTGGCGGGCGGCAAGCCGGGGGCCAGTCTCCCCTCTGCGGGCGAGCAAGCCATCCCACGGGCAGGTGAGCAACTGACCTCACCACAGCAAGCTGCTACCGGCCGCCCTCCGGCCGCACCGGGCGCGCCCGGGCAACCTGGCACGACCGGGCCCGCCAGTGGCAGCAGCACACCACCTCCGATGATGCCGCCGGGCGGGATGGGCGCCGCGGGTGCGGGCGGTAGCGCCGGGAGAACTGGAGCCGGCGCCATCCGTCCAGGCGGGCGTGGACGCAGCCGCCAGACCGGTGATACGCCGGGGGTCCCGGCGGGACTGCGAGGCAAGGCAGGCCAGGCCGGCGCTTTCCCCTCAGCGCCGGCGAGCATCAGGCGGCGTCAGGAGAAAGATCAGGACGCTGAGACACTCCAACTGCTCGACGAGGAACTCTGGACGGTCGAGGAGAACGCCTCCTCCGTGCCGAAGCAAGTACGCCGACTGGCCAACTGAGCGATCTCGCCGCCTTCGCGGCTGGGCCAACTGAAGACCCGGCTTGGACAAAGTCCAAGCCGGGTCTTCGGCTTCTGGCCGGTGGGTCAGGAGACGGGTTTCGTGGCTGCGACCGGGTCGAGGCCACTGCCCTGCGGGATGCGGGCCACCAACTGGGACGGAAGCCGGACCGGTGTGACACCTCCATAGCCCAGCGCCTCGAGGACCTTCGGGTCGGCGAGTGGATAGGCGCGGCCCATGTCAGTCACCACCGACACCGTCCCGACCGGAGCCTGGTCCGACGGCATTGCTTCGACCACCGCTGCTGCTCCCGGCGCGATCACGATCCGGTCCGCGAGAGCGGTCCCGAGCTTGCCGCGCCGGGCCGTGACAGAGGCCGCATCCCGAGCCGGCATGGCGACGTCCACGGAGATCGTCGGAACTCGAGTCCCCGGCGCGTAGGTGGCGCAGACGGTGCCGAGGCCGTCGTGCGGGGCCACGAACTCTGGCCGGCTGCGCGGTGCCTGTCCCTCGTCGGCCGTGATCGCGGGCTGCTCGGCCCGCCCGAGGGAAAGCAGGCTGAGCTCGATCGCGGTCGGTGCCTTGCCTCCGTACGCCGCGCTCAGCGGCTGGTACGCGCGCTGGATGTCGAACTGCAGGTCGGAGATGGGCTGCAGCCGGTCCTTGGTGGCCAGATAGTGCTGCGTTCCTCCACCGGAGGTCCGAACCACGAACAACTGCCCGACCCGCGTTCCGGGCCGGTCGGGCACCGCCTTGGACGGTTTGCCGAGATCCGCGGGTTTGATCGGCGCGATCGGCTGGCCGTCGGGGAGCGCCGCGATGAACGCTGCTCCGACCCGCGCCCAGGGCTCGGAGGCGAGGGCAAGCCCGACCGTGGTGGTGTCCGACTTCTGGATGCGGTGGCGATAGCCCCTTCTGATCAGGTACTGGTCCTGCGACTCGATCACCTCGACGAGCATCGCGGTGTCGTCCATGGACTGCTCAGCGGGCGGCTGCTGGCCGATCACCAGCACCGATTCGCTGGTCGACGCCCCGCTGGGGTCCAGGGCGGGTTCGGAGCAGAGCGTCCACCCACCTGGCAGCAGCCGATTCCGTGCCGGCAAAGCGTCCGGTGCATCCTCGATGCCGATGCGTGGTCCTCGTGGTACGCCGACCAGCGACCGCTGCGACACCCGCCGGGTCTCACCTTGCTTACCGAGGGCGAGCAGTGCGGAGACGTAGTTGGCCACCGGATGGAGGTGACCATCGACGTAGACGTAACGGGTCCCGGTCTCCTTCTCCACCACCACGACGCCACCCGCCTGCCAGGCCTTGCTCCCACCCGGCACGACCAAACCGTAAACGCCGGCTACGGCCAGCGCCAGAACGACGATCGCCACGCTCCCGAAGGCCGCGGCAAGAGGTCGTTTGAAGGGCGGCTGTTCCGGATCGGCCTCTCGTGTGACCAACGCCGAGACCATCCGCTGGACGGAGAACTGATGGGACTGCAGCTGATCCTTCCTGGTCGCCATCTCAGCCTCCCCAGCCCCGGACGACGCCGTACAGGCCCAGGACCGCCGCGGCCAGCGGGATGAGCGCCAGGGTGACCAGGATCTCGAGGATCTCGGCGTACCGGCTGAGATAGGGACTCGGACGCCGGGTGCTGTAGCGGAGCCCCAGGAATACTGCCAGGGCAGCGAAGAGCAGGACCAGCGGAGCGATCAGCAGGACCGGATCGGTGGACCACCTGGTGAGCGGTCCCAGCACCAGGCCGACTGCGCCGACCAGTCCCGGTATCAGCAGCAACAGCCGCTGCTTGACGATGGGGTACAGCCTCGCCCGGAGCAGGCATCCGACCGCCAGCAGGCAGGCCAGAATCGTTGCGGAACGCGTCGCCGACAGGACAAGGAGGACCTGACAGCTCGACAACACCACCATCAGCCCGAGCAGCATGCCGGTCAGCAGGCTGTCCGCCCGCACCACCGCGCTGTAGACCCTTCTGCGAGGCGGTTGTGGATCGTCGCGCACCAGGTCGGCCGTGGTCCGCGGCAGGATCGGCATCGGCAACCGGCCCAACCTGATGGCCATCGATGCGAGCAGCGGAGAGAAGGCGAACAAGAAGGTGCACAAAATCGCCGCGACATCCGCACCGCCGAGTGAATCCGAGGTGCCGATCCAGCCGCCGACGATGCCGAGGATCCCGGCACTGGCCGCGCCCGCGAACATGACCGTTCCGTCCACGACTCCCAGGTAGCACCCGACACCGACCAGCATCAGGGCCGCGGCGCCGACCAGAACTTGCGGCGCCCCGATCGCCGGCCAGACCGCGTCACCGGCCAGCAGCAGGCCGCCTCCCAGAGTGGCGAACGGAACCGCGATGCCACCGACGACGGCACCGGCACCTGAGTCTCCGACCACCCGCGCCAGCGTCACCCCGCCGGCGACGAGGACGATCGCGGTCACCAGCAACCATCCCGAGGGCTCGGACCACGGGGCACCGAGCCGGAGCACCGTGAACAGAACGACCAGCAAGGCCGCGACCGCACAGGTCAGACCGGCGACCCTGGTGTGCCAGGCAGACCAGATCACGCCGAGCCTCCCCGACCCGGAGGCGACGGCATCCATCAGGTCGTCGTACTCGAGCTCGGGCCACTCGAGCCGCTGCGGAACGAGGTGGAGAATCTCGCCGTCCTTGATCCGATGCGAGCCGAGGGTGCGGCCCAGAGTGAGCTCGGCCCCGTCAGCACGGCGTAGCACCCAGCCGCCGCCGGGCACGCCCTCATCGGCGAGGTGCTGGCCCGCCTTGGTCAGCACACCGGGCAGTACTTCGGCCACCGAGGCCTGCTCGGGCAGCGCGAGGTCGAGCCGGCGCTGAGGGGTGGCGATGGTGATCCGGAGTAGTCCAGTGATGTTCATTGCGGCCTTTCTTGCTCTCGACCGCCGAGCTCGGCACCCTCTTGGCCGGCCTCGGCTCTACCTAGGGCGGCGATCGGGAGCCGCCCTCGCCTTCACCTTCGGTGGCCGGTCCTCGGCGCAAGGGGCCGTGGCCTCTTTCGGTCATCGCCCGACCGCGGCGCGAGACCGATGCTGGACCGCTCCTGGACCGGACCGAGACCGCCGCGTCAGGTTCCTGCCGTGTCGACGGAATCGGTCACCGTGGAACCTACGATCAGGGCCGGAAGTCGATCGAGGAGGTGACGTGGGAACCGACGACGCACTACTGCTGCCGGTCGGACACGATCTCGGCGTGCTCTACCCGACGGCCGGGTCCGACCAGCGGCGCCAGCAGGTTCGGGTCGGTATCGACGTGATCGAGCTCGCGGACGCGGAGTTCGCGGTCTGGTTGCTTGCTCATGGCATCGATGATCAGGATCGCCCGACGCGTTCGTCCCTGACGGCCGCCGCCCAGCGGCTCGGGCTGGAGACAGCCCGCCTCGGGGCGACCCTGGATCGCTTCAGCGCGGACGGGCTGCTGGTCGAGGTGGAACCCGAAGGCGAGTCCGCGCTGGCATTCGCCGCGGAGCACCAGCTCTTCCCCTTGATGGTCGGGCTCGGTCCCGACGCCGAGCAGCCCTGGTTGCAGACGATCGGGCTGCTCCATCAGCCCGTGGTGCAGGTCTCCAGCGCGATCTATGACGTCTGGCGCTGGGCGCAACTGGCTCCCCAGCTGTGGACCGGTTGTCACGACGCCGCCGAAGCCGCGCGAAAGGCCGGGATCGAGAACCCGGAGGAGCTGGACCCCCGACAGGTACTGGCCGGCGTACTGCGCCAGGTCCACGGCCTGCTCTGTGCCCGGGCAGCCTACTTCGACCGTCGGAGGTTCCGATGAAGGGCGACGTCTTCCCGATCGGCCACTATGGCGGAGTCCGGACCACCGAGGACGAAGGCCCGGTCCATGTTGTCCGGGTCGGGTGGCACCAGCATCGGTTGAGCGAGGACGCCTTCGGTGTCTGGGTGTTGTCCCACGGCGTGGCCGAGACTGGCAAGGGCCACTGGACCGTGGACGACGTCGCCGGACAGGCGGAGGAAGCGGGCCTCACCGACGCCCGGGCACAGCTCGAAGATCTCGTCGCCAAGGGGGTCGTGGCAGGTGTTCCCGACAACCCTGTGCACGCGACACAGTTCGTCAGGTCGCATCGGATGGACGTGCTGTTCGTCGGCCTGGGCAACACGCCGGACCGGCCGGACGGACACGCTGTCGGCATACCAGGGATGGGGACCGCCGCCATCCTCGATCCGGACTGCTACGAGTTGTGGCAGTGGGGTTCGGTGGCGCCGACCCTGTGGCACAGCTGCGAGGTGCGGGCGACGGTCACCGCTGAGCTGGGACAGACGCTCGAGCCGGTCGATGTGCTCGGAGAGATCCTGGGCGACCTGCGGTACCTGATCACGCATGGCTGCGTCTATCTCGATGTCGCTGCGACGAGCTGAGCGGGAGTGCGAAGATGAGTACTGCGATGGCGACGATCCCTCTCACCGCGCTGGTACCCCGGGCCAGGGGGCCGGTGGCAACGGTCTACCTGATGGCACCGCCTGCCGGTGGCCGTACCGCGGTGCTGAAGGTGTATCCGCAGCCGCTGGACCGGCGCACGTTCAACGGCCTCGAGGTCGAGCAGGCAAAGCTCGCCGGGCTGCGGTCGACCGGCTCGATTCTGCTGGTCGACTCGATCGACGAACTCCCCGACGGCCGGAACGGGCTGCGGATGGAGTTCTGCCCGCAGTCGCTGCCGGATCTGGTCCGTGGCGGTCCGTTGCCGATCGCCGATGTCGTGATCCTCGGGCAGATCCTCGCCACCGTGCTGGCCGAGGCGCACGACCTCGGCCTGGTCCACGGCGGAATCACGCCGGCCAATGTGCTCGAGCGGGCCAGCGGTCAACCGGCCTTGGGCGACTTCGGCATCGCCCTGCGGTTGCGGTTTCCCCGTGACCTGATGGGCGACGCGGCGTACACGGCTCCCGAAGTACTGCGGGATGGTGAGCTGTCGGAGCAGGCTGACGTCTATGGACTCGGTGCAGTGCTCTACCTGGCTCTGACCGGGCATTCGCCCTTCCCTGCAAGGACTGGCGAGGCCGCGGACGATGTCGTACTGCGTGTCCTGCGCGAGCCGGTTCCCGCGGTGTCGGGCCGGGATGTTCCGGCGGCTTTGACCGCATTGCTGATGCGCATGATGGCCAAGGAGCCCGGTGATCGGCCGGACTCCGCCGAGGCGGTCCGCGAGTTGGAAGCGCTGCTCCTGTCGACGGACGAGCCCGAGAGCGACGACCTGGACTTCGACGACTTCAGCGACGAGCTTGCTGCCGCCCGGATCACCCAGGCCGCGCACCAGCCGCCACCACGCGCACCGATTGCCAAAACGTCCAAGAAGAAGGGCAAACGGCCCCGCAAGGAGCTGGTCATCTTGGGGGCTGCGACGATCGCGCTGCTGGCCGTCGTACCGGTACTGCTCCAGCCAGGCGACGACGGCACCGAGACGGAGCAGACCACGCCGGCGCTGACGCTGGAGCCGAGCCCTACCCCTTCACAGACAGCGATTCCGGCCGTGCAGTTGGAGCTGAAGCCGCCGCAGGACCACGGCACCTCGGTAGTGCTGCAATGGACCAGTTCCAAGCCGCTCAACTACGCGGTGTACGTCGCCGAGCAGGGCGGCAAGGGCGCGCAGACGAGCTACAAGGGCAGCGGTACCTCGTTGACGGTCAAGGTGAGCCCGGGCCTGAAGTACTGCTTTGAAGTACAGGGCACTGATGGCAACGCCATCTACACCAGCAAGCCGAAGGCGATCCGCGGCGCTACTTGTAAGAGCTGAAGAAGCTGCGCAGTTCCAGTGCGGCGAGTAGCCGGTCGATCCAGGGACGAGACCGCAGGCCCCGGCGTACCTCCCGCACACCCGCCCAGGCCTCCCTGCTGACCTCTCTGCTCGCCGGTGCACCTGACCACAACGCAGTGTCGACCGACCGCGCAACAGTGCCGAGACCTGCCCGGGCACGGTCGTCCGTAACGTCTGCAGCAGCCACAGCGAGATCCCGGACCGTCATGCCCGACGACACAGCGACGCCGTGCGCCCGCAGCCGATCCCGCGCCTCCGCCCACGCTCCGACGACCGCAGCACTGCCCGTACGCCGCCGACGCCGGAAAGCCCGGACAGTCTTCAGCAGCGGCACCCCGAACAACCACAGCGACAACAGAGCGGCTGATCCCACGAACACCCACAGCACAGGGATGTCGACGCCGCCCCAGGCCCGCCCGGAATCCTGCCCGGCAACGGGCGGCGCCACCTCGGGGTCCTCGATCTCATTGGCCGGCGGCACCTCAGCCCGCGCCTGGTCCGTCACATCCGCAGCACTACCCGGTACTACGGGCTTGCCTGCCTCAGCTTCTCCCGCAGGGTCCAGCGGCCACCACCCGACGCCTTCCACTGCAACCTCGGGCCAGGCCAAGGCATCACCGTTACGTACCGAGTACCAGCCGTCCGCATCAGGTTTCGCCGGTGCGCGGAATCCCACCACCAGCCGGGCAGGGATGCCGTTCAGCCGAGCCAGAGCGACATAGCCGGCCGCGAACTGCTCGCTGGTGCCGGGCTGACCGTCGACCAGGAAGCGCCTCAGCTGCGGCCAGCTGTGACCAGTGGGAAGCGGTGGGCTCACGGCCAGCTTGTACCGCTTCCGCATGTACGACTCCAACGCCAGCGCAGTGGCGAAGGTAGCCCGGCGATCGGCCAGCGCATCACCGGCCAGGTCAGTGACCTCGTTCGGCGCCGCTCCAAGGTCTCCCAGGCCACCAGGCGCTTCCGTGTCGACACCGGAGTGCAGCAGCAGCTTGGCGTCGACCGTCGGCTTCGACCAGGTCAGCTCGTACTTGTCGGGCGCCTCGGGAGCCAGCAGCGTGCCGCCGATCGGTTCCACCTGCGGCTCGACTGCACCGCTGACGGCCAACGGCAGCAGCTGTCCGGGCAGCCAGGGACCGGTGAGACCCTTCAGCTCGACCTGGGCGTGCTGGGTCGTCACCGGTACTCGCACGTCCGACCCGGGAGTCAGCTCCGACCCCAGCCGCAGGAACGGGTGGCTCGTCGTCCAGTTCGCCCCGTCGAAGTCATCCAGGGCGACCTGCCGCCACCGGTCGACCTGCCCCGGCGTCTGGTACCGGAACACCACGGTGTTCTTGTTCCGCGGGTCCAGCCGGCCGCCCAGCTCGTCCAACGGGCTGGTGAGCCGCGTACCGACAGCGGCCACGCTTTGCGTCTTCTGCAAGGTGTACGGCGACTGTCCGGCCGGGTCGATCGTGCTCACCACGAACCCGCCGACGATCGCCACCACAGTCAGCACCGCCGCAGCGACAAGCGGGGTCAGAGTGCCCGTACGCCGTGCTCGCTCGGCCCGACTGGTCATGTCCGGGGCCAGCAAGGCAGCCACCACAGCGCCGTACCCGAGTGCGGCCAGAACAGCGGTCAGACCGGTCAAGGCGAGATAGACCTGGCTGACTCCGACCACCGCCAGCGCAGGGAGAACGGCAACCAGTGGCGGCAGCCGGTCCAGCAACTCGATCCCCAACAGGCAGGCCAGGAGAACGAGCAGCGGGATGAAGAGCACGAGATCCGGATCCGGTCTGGCCGGCCAGGTCGACTCGAGCGTCAACTGCCAGGACGTCAGTCCGCGGCCCAACGCCCTGATGGATTCGGCCGTCGGCAGGCCGGCCATAGTCGTTGCCTGGAGCACCGTTTCGATCACGGCCAGGAGGCCACCGGCAATGATCAGCAGCGGACGCCAGGGCACCAGGCTCGGCCAGTAGCGGCACAGCTCGGTGACTGTGTAAGCCACCAGGCAGACCACGCCGACAGACAGGACCAGGGCGGACAGGCTGAAGACAGGACCGAAGCAAAGACCCGCCAGCAGGGCAGCGATCACCACGGCGATGGTCCGGCGGCGGGTGCTCACCCGATCACCCCGCTCCACTGCTGCAGTGCCTCGGTCGCGTCGCCGGCCAGGATCACCCGCGCACCAAGAATCGGCGCGACACCACGCACCGGACCGATACCGAGCACCGTCACCGAGCTGTAGCGGACCAGCAATGGCGCAAGATCACCCGCGGTCCCCCGCACGCCGGTTACGACCACGATCGCACCGCCACTGGACGCGCCCGAAGTGAGAGCCGGAGGCAACAGTGCAGCCCGATCATTGCTCTGCTTGGCGATACAGAGTTCGTCCAGGAACTGCCGCGAGGCCAGTGCCCCACCCGGAGCGGCCAGATCGGCACCGGCCGAGGTCAGCAACCGGCAGCGATGTCCCGCCATCGAAGCGGCGAACAGAATCGAAGCTGCCACCTCGACCGCGTCCTCGAAAGGTGCTTCCGGCAACGGTTCCGGCCGGGTGTCCAGCAATACGGTCAACCTGGGCTGGTCCGGGTCGACGTAGTCCCGCACCATCAGCTGCCCGGTGCGTGCCGTCGCCTTCCAGTGCAGGTGCCGCACCTCGTCGCCCACGACGTACGGGCGGATGTCGCGCAGATCGGCCGAGCCGCGCAGCGAGTCGTCCGCTGTCCGCCCGATGTGGTGGTGGCGCGGACGCCCGGCAACCACCGTGCGGGTCGGGTGCCGCTTCGGATGCACCCAGAGCGTCGCGACCTCACCGGTGGCGACGCTGTTCCGCGCAAGCCCGAGCGGATCGCGCCGCTCCAAGGTCAACGGGCCGACCGCGATCCGCCCGCGTCGCGAGGTCGGCAACTCATACCGGTACGTCGCTTCGCTGTCGGGCCCAACTCGTCGGATCCGGACCTGCTGTCGTTCCTCACCGGCCGAATCGTGAGCGGCGAACGCAGGCTGCCAGCGCTTACTGGTGTTCCGCACCCGCAGCGTGGCCAACGCCGGTCGCCCACGTTCCACCCGGTCGGGTGAGAGCTCCCGTCGGACGGAGACCTGCGGTTGTCGCACGGTCAGTGCCGTCGCGGCGATCACCGCTCCGGCGCCGAGGCCGGCGAGTGCGCGGAAGAACGGATACCCCGCCCACTCGCCGATCACGTAAGCGACGATCGATGCCACCAGCACCGACACGCCACGTCCGGTCAGTCGCATCTCACCCGTCCGGCCAGGTGATGGTGTTCGACGTGATGTCAACGCCCGGCCCGGTAACGGTCACGTAGATCCGCTGACCAACCGCTGAGTTGTGGAACTTGGGGGTGGACACCCTGCCGTTCGCATCCGCTTCGAGCTGATAGCCAGGAGCGTGCATCTCGCCCCGGCCGCTGGCGAACGCGCGGAAGGTATAGGTGACACCCGGCGTCAGGTTCCGAGCGTTGAGCTGGATGTAGGCGCAGCCCGATTCGCCTTCCGGGCAGTCGGAGTCCACCTTGTCGACTGCGGCCCCGTGACTGATTTGCAGCGTCGCTGGGGGCGCCTCGGGCGAGGCTGAGCCTGTTGCGGGGGCGCTGGTCAGTTGGCGGCCGTCGGAGGTCTTCGTGACGGCCCGGACTTGGAAGGTGTAACTCTGCCCGTTGGTCAGGCCGGTCCACCGGTAGCTGGTTGACGAAACGTTTCTGGCGGTGCCGCCCTGGGTGACCGTGTAGCGGACCAGAGTCCCGCCGTTCAGGTCCGGCCGTTTCCACGACAGGGTCACCGCTCGGGTCACACCGGTCGCCTTCAGCCCGCCCGGCGCATCGGCGACCGCGCCAAGAGTGATCCGTGCGGACGACACACCTGTTCCGCTGCCGACGCGGTTCGCCGCACGAACTGTGAAGACGTACGACTGCCCGTTCGTCAGCCCGGTCACCGTGACGTTGCGGGCGGATCCGCCGAGGGAGCGGCTTCCACCTGTCCACGTCACGACGTACGAGGTGACTGGCGCTCCGTTGGGGGCGGCGGCACCCCAGTTGACGACGGCCGACTTGTCGCCGGCCTTGGCGGAAACGCTGCCTGGAGCGCCGGGTTTGCTCGCCTGGACCGTCGGCTTCTCCGTCGGCGTCGGCTCGGACGGCTTCCTCGTCGGCTCCGGTTTGTCCGGCCGGTCCGGTTCCGGCGGATCGTCGGTCTCCGGCGGATCGGCAGGCTCGGACGGCTTGTCCTCGGGCTTGGTGGTCGGCTTCGTCGTCGGCTGGGTCGGCTCGCTGGGCGGTGGGGTGGTCTTCTCCGTCGGCTCTGTCGGCGTCGGGGTGACCTCGTCGCCGGGTTTGTCGACCGGTCCGGCCACCTCGACCTCGGTGACATCGCCGTTGCCCTCGACAACCATCACGTGCTCGCCTGCCTGGCTGTCGACGTACAGGCGGGAGTCGCCGCCCCGGAACAACCCGGGACGGTCCTGCGGACCGGTCTTCGCCTGCTTCGACGGCGGCGGGATCTTGCGCAGGGTGCGCTCGTCGCCGTTGCGGTCCAGCGTCACCAGGGTGTCGTTGGTGGCATCGATCAGCGCGAGACCGTTGCCCGACGAGGCGATCTGCTCGTACTTGCCCGGCCGGAGCTTCTTGACCACCGGCGGCGCCGCAGGCTTGCCGCTGGTCAGCGGGGTGGCGTCCACCAACTGCAGCAACAGCTTGTCAGGGTTGATCATCGCGACCCGGCCCGCCACGTCGTTCGGCGCCACGAGCGAGGCCGGCGCGACGTCCAACTGGGCGAACGACACCGCGCGGCCGAGACCGTCGCTGTCGATCGAGCGCAGTTCCTTCGCTGTCGTGTCGACGAACACTGGCTGGTCGCCGACCAGCGTCAGCGCACCTGTGTGCCCGGCTGAAAGCTTCGCCGCACAGGCAAGCCGGTCGGCCTGCAACGGCAACTGGCAGATCTCGCCAGTGTTGATCCGGTGCACCCAAAGCGTGCCGGTCGAAGTCACTACTGGTTGCCCGAGCGCGCTGTCGACGGATTCGAGGGCCGGGTTCTCACCGAACCGCTGGATCTTCCCCGCCTGCCGATAGACCGCGTACGCCGCGCCCGCGGCCTCCAGCCCGACGGGTCGCTCGGCAGCGGGCGCCGGCAGTGGGTCGGCGACCTGCAGGTCTGACTTGCCGAACTCGATCGTGCTGCCCTCGGCCAGTACGAAGCCGCTCTTGTCGGTCTGCACCACCTGGGAACCAGGGGTGGCGCCGGGGACCGGCACCTGGCCGTCGATGTTCTTGGTGCCGCCGTCGATGTGGAAGACGGTGCCCAGAGTGCTGTTGTAGATCAGGTGACCTGACTGGATGAACTTCATCCCGGCCGGCGTGCTGCCCGCTCCGGTCACGGCGAAAGCGGTCACTGTCATGCAGACGGCGACCACGGCTGCCAGCGCTGCTCGGGCGCGCCGATCCCCGGCAGCAGCCGCGCGGCGGTGACGGCGGGTGATGCGACCAATCAGCTCAGTGACACGCTTCACGAGGTTCACCGTAGACGCCCCTGTCCAATCCCGGTCCAGATCCGGTCCAGCCGGTCAGACGGCCGGGATACTCGCGGTCGGTGCCGGGGTGGCGGCCAAGACCTCGTCGACCACCGACGAAGGTGGTCGCTGGCTCAGTTCCGCGTCCGGCGTGAGGATCAGGCGATGCACCAGCACGGGCATGGCGACCTCCTTGACGTCGTCCGGCGTGGTGAACGCCCGGCCGTCCGTCGCCGCGAAGGCCCGGGCTGCCCGGACGAGGGCGATGCTGCCGCGCGGGCTGGCGCCGTACCGGACCGCTGTGTGTTCCCGGGTCGCGGCGACCAACTTGACGGCGTACGAGCTGATCGCGGGGTCGACGTGGACGGATCGCACGGCCGCGATGGCGTTCCGCAGCGCCGGTACGTCGATCACCGGGCTGAGCGAGTCGGGCCCGATCCGGCCGGTGTCACCGAGGACGATCCGTACTTCGGCGTCGTGGTCGGGGTAGCCGATCTCGATCCGCATCAGGAACCGGTCCAACTGGGCCTCGGGCAACCGATAGGTGCCTTCCATCTCGATCGGGTTCTGGGTGCCGATCACCAGGAACGGATCCGGCACCGCGCGGGTGACCGAGTCGACCGTGACCCGGCGCTCGGCCATCACCTCGAGCAGCGCGGACTGCGTTTTCGGCGTACCACGGTTGATCTCGTCGGCGACCACCACGTTCGCGAAGATGCCGCCCGGGTGGAACTCGAAGGTCTCGTTGCCCTGGTGGTAGACCATCACGCCGGTGATGTCGCCCGGCAGCAGGTCGGGGGTGAACTGGATCCTGTTCCAGCTCGCATCGATGCTGCGGGCGATGCACCGGGCCAGCGTCGTCTTGCCGAGCCCCGGCACGTCCTCGATCAGCAGATGTCCCTCGGCGAACAGCGCGGTCAGCGCCAGCCGGACCACCTCGGGCTTGCCGTGGATCACCTTCTGCAGGTTGTCCGCGACCAGCCGGTAGGCCTCGCCCGGCGGGATTGTGGCACTCATGAGCGTCTCCAGGTGAAAACCGCCGGTCCGAGGTCGCGGACCGTGGCGAGATCATGCGATTGAGTGATCCTCACAGCACAGAGCGTAGATCAGCCCTGGTCCAGCCCTCATCCAGATCCGGTCCAACCCCTTGCGTCCGAAGAACCGTGGGGCCTGCCCCGCGCCCCTTCGGACGCAAGGTTGCGCCGATCCCGGGTTAGGCGTCGCGGGCGACGGGGAGGCGGAACTCGAAGATCGCGCCGCCTTCGTCGGCGTTGTAGACCCTCAGGTCGCCGCCGTGGGACTGCGCGACCCAGCGCACGATCGACAGGCCCAGACCGGACGATCCGCTGCCGCTGTTGAACCGCTCGAACATGTCTTCCCCGACCGCCGGGTCGACCCCCGGGCCCTGGTCCGCGACGGTGACCCGGCCGTCGGCGACCGTGACCGTGACGATCGCCTTGCCGCCCGGACCCCGGCCATGCCGCATCGCGTTGTCGAGAAGGTTGCCGATGGCCCGTTGTAACAAGGCGGGATCGGCCCGGACCTTCGTCGGCGCTGTCACCACGGAGATCCGGGCGGACCCAGCCGGGGTGTCCTCGACGACACCCGCCACGAGCTGATCCAGCCAGACCGGCTGCATCGACAGCTGTTCGACCCCTGCGGCCAGGCGGGCCCGGACCAGGAGGCCGTCGATGATGTCACCCATTCGCCCTGCCAGGCGGACGGTTCTCGGCAGCAGCTCAGCCCGCTGCTGCGGATCCTGCGCGGCAGTCTCGGCCAGGGCCCGCAACGCTGCGACCGGAGTACGGAGGTCGTGGGCTGTGTCGGCCAGCAGGAACTCCTGCTGCTCCAGCGCCGCTGTCGCCGGTCGGATCGCGCGGCCGGAGAGCCAGTACCCGGCTAGCGCTGCCGCGCCGATCAGGACTGCGCAGCCGATCAGCACCACCAGGACGAGGTTGCGGTGCCGCGAGCTCTCGCTCTCGATGTCGGTCCAGGACACCACGGCCCCGGCGTACCGGTTGCTCGAGTCCATGAACGGTTCGGCGGCGACCCGGACGCGATCACCGTTGGTCGCCTTCTGGTCGGCCTGCAGGCTGTTGCCGCTGGACACGGCCTCGGTGGCCAGCTGCTCGAGGATCCCGCGGTCCATCACCGTGCAGGGGTTGGCGCTGGCCTGGACCGGGAACGAGAGGGCGCCGCCGGGAAGCACCAGGAACGCGGGACATTGGTTGTACAGCGGGTCTTTCGGGATCTTGTCCAGGCCGAGGGTGCTGTTGTCGTCGGTGATCAGCCGCAGTACCGACTGGTTCACCACGTCGAGCTCGTGTTTGACGCTGTCGTCGCCGCGGTTGGCGTCCAGCGTGATGATGAGCGGCGCGAGGACGACGAGGCCGATCGTGTTCATGGCCGTGAAGATCGCGGTCAGCCGCCAGCGAAGGCGCCGGAGCCGCTCGGCCGCGGGCGCTCTCATCCCGCATCGCCCGACCTGGTCAGCCGGTATCCCTGGCCGCGGACGGCCTGGATCAGCTCGGGCCGGCGCAGCTTGTTGCGCAGGCGCTTGATCGTCACGTCGACCACGTTCGACATCGGATCCGCGGCGGCGTCCCAGCAGTGCTCGATCAGCTCGGAGCGCGACACCGCTTGCTCGGGACGGACCATCAGGTACTCCAGCACGGAGAACTCCTTCGCAGTCAAGGTCAGCAGCACACCTGCCCGCCGGACCTCCCGGCGCCCGGTGTCCACCTCGACATCGTCGTACCGGAGTACGGGTGGGCGGCCGGTGCCGGCCCGGCGGCACAGACTCAGCACCCGGGCGGTCAGTTCGGCCACGGCGAACGGTTTGACCAGGTAGTCGTCGCCGCCGTGCTCGAACCCGTCCACCCGGTCCGCCAGCGTGTCCCGGGCGGTCAGGAACAGCACCGGCACCGCCCAGCCTTCCTGCCGGCGGCTGCGAATGTAGCCGATCGAGTCGCCGTCCGGCAGCATCCGGTCGAACACCACGCAGTCGTAGGAGTTCACGAACAGCGCCTCGTCGGCGGCCGCGATGTCGCCCACGCTGTCCACCGCCAGCGCGGCCGTCCGCAGCCCTGCCGAGACCGCTACCCGCAGGTCCTCGTCATCCTCTACCACCAGAACGCGCACTCGGGCCCTCGCGTGTCATCGAAATGTCATCGTCGATACGGATCGTATGTGTCATGAACGGTCACTCAGCGCACACACCGGCCCGGATCGCCTTCCGGGTGCTGGGCCCGCTCGAGGTCGAGGGCCCCGATGGACAGCCGATCGACGTCTGCGGCGGCAAGCCCGCCACCATGCTGACGCTGCTCCTGCTGCACCGGAACGTCTGGGTCAGCACCGACCAGCTGATCGAAGCCGTCTGGGCCGGGCGGGACGTTCCGCCCTCGGCCCAGCGCAACCTCAAGACCTACGTGTGGCAGCTGCGCCGGGAGCTCCCGGACGAGCGGATCGAGAGCAGGCCGGGCGCCTACCGCGTCCGCGTCCTACCCGGCGAGCTGGATGCCGACATCGCGGCGGACCTCTCCGACGAGGCGCGCAAACTGCTCACCGCCGGCTCTGCCGCGGAGGCCGCCGACCTGGTCGAACGAGCCCTCGGCCTCTGGCGAGGATGCCCGTACGACGGGTTGGCGGGCGACTCGTACTCCGCGGTCGAGCGACTGACCGAACTCCAGCGGGCCCTGAGGGAAGACCTCGCAGACGCCCAACTGGCCCTTGGGCGGTCAGCCGACGCGATCTCGTTGCTCCGGGCCCTCACCGACGAGGACCCACTCCGCGAACTCGCCTGGACCAAACTCATGTCCGCCCTCCGCCAAACAGGCCGCCGCCACGACGCCCTAGCCGCCTACCAAAGAGCCCGGACCCTCCTCGTCCGAGACCTGGGCATAGAACCCGGCCCCGAACTAACAGCGATGCACCAGCAGGTGCTGAACGACAACGCCGTGCTCGCGCCGGGTCGGGCGGGCGCAGGAGTGCTGGGTGGAGTGAAAGCGGAGGGAGTGCCGAGCGCAGCGCAGGCCGGAGCAGCGCAGCCGACGAGCGGAGCGATGCCGGCGGGTGGGGCGGGGTATTCGGGTCTTCCTGCTCGGGTTGTGGGGTTTGTGGGGCGGGCTGCGGAGGTTGAGCGGGTGCGGGGAGCCGCGACAGCAGCTGGCGGGGTTTGTGTGGTGACGATTGATGGGATGCCGGGAATTGGGAAGACCGCGTTTGCGCTTGAGGTTGCTGCGGCACTGAGTGATGTGCCGGAGCGGCAGGTTTATCTCGATCTGCGCGCTCATCGCGAGGGGTCGGTCAGTGTGGTTGATGCCCTGGGCAAGTTGATTCGAATGGTCGGCCTGGATGGTTCCTTGCCGTCGGCAATTGATGAGTTGACTTCGGTTTGGCGCGCGCTGGGGCAGCGGATCTTGCTGGTGTTGGACGATGCGGCCGACGCGGGGCAGGTGCGGCAACTGTTGCCCAATGCGCCGGGGTCGGTGGTGTTGGTGACCAGTCGGGCGCGCCTCACCGGGCTGGATCGGACTGTGGCGGTGAGCCTTGATGTGCTGTCCGCGACGGACGCCGCTCGACTGGGCGCCTCCGGCGAGGTCGAGAAGTGGTGTGCGGGGCATCCCGGAGCTATCCGGCACCTTGTTGACCGGGTGCGCGACAGGCAGCCCTGGACGGCAGCGCGGCTCACCGCTCGACTG
Organism: Kribbella sp.; assembly: GCF_035687465.1. Classification (NCBI taxonomy): domain Bacteria; kingdom Bacillati; phylum Actinomycetota; class Actinomycetes; order Propionibacteriales; family Kribbellaceae; genus Kribbella; species Kribbella sp. The sequence continues at coordinate 18,916 of NZ_DASRXP010000291.1, read as the reverse complement.
CGTGACCAACCCGCGAGGTGCCAGGAGTTGGCCGAGGTGCATGCCCTGTTCGACTCCACCTACAAAGCCCTGCCGGAGGAAGTCCGCCGGTTCTATCGCCTGCTCAGCCTGATCCCTCAGTTCGATATTCGCCGGGCAGCGCGACTGATCGGCCTGGACCAACAGGAGGTGGAGCCGATGCTGGACCGACTACTGGACCAACACCTCGTCACCGAACCGGCACCCGGCCGGTTCGCTCTCCGTCCGATCGTCAGGGACCACGCCCACACGGTCCTGCTCGCCACAGAGTCCTCAGACGCCCTGACCGCCGCCGCCAAGCGGGTACGTACCTCGACCGGCCGCGCAGAGCTTGAACTGGTCGCTCCCAAGGGCCCGAGGGTCGCATGAGGCCGCCCGCCGCAGCCGCACCGGCACCAGGCCAGGAAGCTGCCTACGCCGAGCCGGTCGCCACCACACCACTGTCCACCTCAGTCGGCCAGTCCGCAGCAGTCGAGGCGGCTCTTGCGCGCGCCTCGGCGTTGGCACAACTACCCCCACCGCAAGTCACCGCTTTGCAAGCAGCGATCGCGACTCCAGCGCCTCCGGGTGACCCGTTCCTGGCTACCCAACCACCGGTCACCGCACCGACGGTCGACGCAGTGGACCACCCGGACCGCGCTATCCGAGTAGGTCAGATCGTCTGCTGGCAACTAGCCCTGGTGGCAGTCGGTACGGCAACTGCAGGCTCCCGCCTGGTCCTGATCCTCACCGCGCTAGCCGCGATCACGCTGGTCCTGCTGACCGCCATCCGCTTCCGCGGCCTCTGGCTGTACCGCTGGGTCAGCGTCCTCCTCGCCTTCCTGGTACGCCGCCGGCGCATCGACCTGGCCGCCGAATCCGGCGACACCGCGATGAACCTGGTCAGCGTGTTCTGCGGCCGTACCTCCACCACCACCATGACCGTCCGCGAACAGCCCTACGGCCTACTCAGCCGCCCGGACGGAGCCAGTGTCGCCCTGCGGGTCGGTTCCGACGCACAGCACGAACTACTCCCCCAACTGGGCTCCCTGGCCGACTCCGCCGACGAACAACCGGTCGGAGTCTCCGTCCAACTGATCCTCCACACCGGCGTGAAGCAGAGCCAGCAAGCACGCGCCTGGATCGCCGTTCGCGCCACCCGGACCTCGGAGATCGCGACGGACGAGCAGGTCAGCCAGGTCCTGGCGAACACGGTCCGCCGGATGGTCCGGCGCTTCGATCGCGAACAGATCGAGAGCATGCCGCTCGACGAATCCGACGTACTGGCGTCGATCGGGGCCCTCGCACACGCTAATGCGGGCCGTGGGCAACTACGAGAACGCTGGTCCAGCTGGGCGGCCGGGCCGGTCCTGCAGGTGTGTGTGCGGCTCACCGGCTTCGCAGGTCTGCCGAGGCCGACCGCGCAGGCTCTGGTCGACACCCTGCTCGGCACCGGCACGGGCAGCGCCCAGACCATCGCCATCACCGTGACGGCGCCGGCTGACAATCCAGATCCCACCCTCTACGACGCAGTACTCCGGGTGGCCGCTGCCCATCCCGCCACGCTCGACACGGCGATCGACGTGTTGACCACCCTGGCCCGCTCTTTCGGAGTGGAGCCGGAACGCCTCGACGGGCGGCACGCCAGCGGTGTCGCCGCCACGCTACCTCTGGGGGTCCCCTTCTCATGAGCATCACGCTGCTGAACCGTCCCATCGGTTTCCACCAGATCCCCGCCCAGAACGGCATCGCCGCGCTGCTGGCCGAGGCCCGGGACGAGGTGGTCGCGATGAGCACTCTCGGCCCGGCCGGTCCGGCCTTCGGCCCGCGAGATGTCCGGCCCGGCCTGCGCTACCGGGCGATCTACCCGGACACGGCCCGGACCGCCCCGACGCATTGCCGGCACCTCGGAGCACTGTCGGTCGCGGGTGTGGCTGTCCGGACGATGCCGCAGGTGCCGATGAATGCGTTGATCATCGACAGCTCGATCGCAGTACTGCCTGCCGACACCACGAACGGCAGTGTGGCTGTGCTTCGACTGAGCAGTGTGGTGACCACGGCGACCGAACTGTTCGAGCGGGTCTGGCCGGACGCCGTACCGCTGGCTGACAGCGACATCCCGGTCGACACCGACCTCTCCGGCAGAGAACAGGAGATGCTGCGGCTGCTCGCTCTTGGCGCGACTGACGAGTTCGCTGCCGCGCAGCTGGGCATCTCGGTGCGGACCGTGCGTCGGATGGTCGCCCAGATCATGCATCGGCTCGGCGCTCGCAGCCGTTTCCAGGCCGGGGTGAAGGCCGCCGACCGCGGTTGGCTGCTGGACCGGGCCAGCTGATGCCTGGCGCGACCCGAGTCCTCACCGTCGCCGCAGATCGTCCCGGCGCCTATCCGACCATCGGCTCAGCTCTGCTGGAGGCGCCCGATGGAGCCGCGGTCGCGATAGCCGCCGGGACGTATGCGGAGACACTCGAGCTCAGTGGGCGGTCCATCACCTTGCAAGCGGAGGCCGGCGCGACCGTAGTACTGGATGGTGCTGGTGCGGATTGGCCGACGCTGCGGGCGGTCGACGGGGAGCTCACGGTCCGCGGACTCGACGTACGGGCGGCTGACAACCTGGCTGTGTCGGTCGATGGGACCGTCCTGACCATCGAGCAGTGCAGTGTGAGCAGCAAGACCCGACCTGCCATCAGCGTGCATGCCAGTACTGCGTTCACGATCGACCGGTGCACCATCACGGGCGCCGAGACCGGGATCGTGGTGGAGGGCGCCAGCGGGCGGATTCTGGACACCAGCGTCAGCGAGATCTCCGGCGACGGCATAGTCGTTGCCCTAGGCTCCGATCCGCTGATCCGCGGCTGCACGATCACGTCCTGCGGCGGCCGCGGCGTGTACATCTACCAGTACAGCCGACCCGAGCTGACCGACTCCGAGATCGCCCACATCGGTACTGCGGGCATCGGCGTCGCCCACGGCAGCACGCCGACCATCCGCCGGGTCACCGTGCACGACACCCGCGGCCCCGGGCTCACCTTCGCCCCGGGCTGTGGCGGCACCGTCGAGGGCTGCCGGACCGACAACACCGGGCAACCCGCACTGGACATCGCCGACGGAGCGACCGTCGAGGTGATCGAGAAGGCTTCCGCCCGACCTGCCGAACAAGGCGGGCCGGTCGAGGTACTGCTCGAGGATCTCGACGAGATGGTCGGGTTGCCCGGGGTGAAGGCCGAGGTGCACGCGATGGTCGACGAGATCCAGGTGAACGAGTGGCGCCGGGCCGCCGGGTTGTCGATCGGCGGGGTCAGCCACCACCTGATCTTCGCGGGCGCGCCAGGCACCGGGAAGACCACGGTCGCCCGGCTCTACGGCAAGTTGCTGAAGTCGCTCGGCGTCCTCCCGCACGGCAGCTTCACCGAGGTATCGCGGCGTGACCTCGTCGGCCAGTACATCGGGCACACCGCGGAGAAGACGGCCCAGGTGTTCGAGAAGTCCCTCGGTGGCGTGCTCTTCATCGACGAGGCCTATACCTTGTCCCGCTCGGCCGGCACCGGCGGCGACTGCGGCCAGGAGGCGATCGACGCACTGGTGAAGCTGATGGAGGACCATCGCGACGAGATCGCCATCATCGTGGCCGGCTACACCGACGAGATGATCAACTTCCTGGACGCCAACCCCGGTCTGGCGTCCCGCTTCTCCAAGACCATCGAGTTCGAGAACTACAGCGCCGAGGAACTCCTGCTGATCACCGACCGGATGGTCGCGGGCGGCGACTACCTGCTCGATCCCGCGGCGGGACCACCGCTGACGGCGTACTTCGACCGGATCGCCCACGGCGCCAACTTCGGCAACGCCCGCGAGGCGAGACGCCTGGTCGAAGGCATGCGCAAAGCCCAGTCCCAACGCCTCCGTGCCCTCGGCCGGATGCCCACGACCGAAGAACTCCGCCACCTCCTGGCCACCGACGTCCTCACCGCCGCCGGCGCATGAGTGGGCTCGGGGCAGTCAAAGCCGCCGGTCGGGGCTGACACAACTCGACCGGCGGATCGACCTCTGTGCTGGCATAGCCTGGCGGTACCGGCCAACACGTCGGGGTGGAACAGATATCAGCTGAGGACCTTGTCGTCCTTGCTGGCGTGACCGGCGGCTCGCCGCTCGGCCGGTTGGTGGTCAGTGGTGCGTGGTGCTGGGCAGACCGGGCCTCTGCGGATCGGTCCGCCTCCCAGCCTCCTGCTCTTCCACTGCTGCTCTTCGTAATCGTAGTAAGTGTCGACGCCTCCGACTGTCATCTAGCTGTCCCTCCGTCAACCCCCCGGCTACGGCCCCTGCTGGCCCCTCCACAGTCCGTCACCGATGCCCCACTGCACAAGCGATTCCCGAAGTCCCCACCGACAAACGGACTGTTCCGCCAGATTTCAGCCTGTTTGTCCAGACTTTTCAAGCCTCAAAGGGATTCCAGTCCGATCTCACGACTTGTTTTACGCCGCGAAGCAACTCGGTTCAGACCGCGAAAACCGCAACCCCGTGCCCCGAGAGCCGGACACCAGCGGTCACAGGGGCGGCGTCGCCATAGGACATCACCTCGTACGCCGGTTCGTCGTCGAGCGGGACAACCGCTTCCCCAGGCTCGAGGTTGACCACGACCCGGAGGGCACCCCGGTGGATCACCAGCCACGACCCGTCCTCGTCGTACGCGATGCTGACCGAGCCGAGCCGGTCGTCGCGCAGGTCGTCGCTCCGGGCTCGGAGCGCGAGTAGATCCCGGTACCAAGCGAGCAACTCGCGATGCGGCGAGGCGTCGAGCTCGGACCAGTCGAGCACCGAGCTCTTCCAGGTCGCCGGGTCCTGCGGGTCGGGGATCTCCTCCGCGTCCCACCCGTACGCCGCGAACTCCTGCCGCCGGCCGGTGCGCACAGCCTCGGCCAAGGACGGTTCGTCGTGGTCCGTGAAGTACCGCCACGGCGTCGAGGCGCCCCACTCCTCACCCATGAACAACATCGGTGTGTAGGGCGAGGTGATCACCAGTGCCGCACCTATCGCCAGCTGGCCCGGTGTGAGCGCCGGGCGGTCCCCGAGGGCGCGGTTGCCGACCTGGTCGTGGTTCGAGGTGTAGGCGAGGAACTCCGAACCACGATGCCGCTCGGGGTCCACTGGGCGACCCCAGTCCTTGCCGCGGAAGGTCGAGTACGAGCCGTCGTGCAGGAACACCTGGGTGAGGGTCTTGGCGAACACCCCGGGCTCGTCGAAGTCCACGTAGTACCCGGCATGCTCCCCGGTCAGCAGGGTGTGCAGCGCGTGGTGGAAGTCGTCACTCCATTGCGCGGTCATCCCGAGCCCGCCCTCGGCCACCGGCTCGACCATGCGCGGATCGTTCAGGTCCGACTCGGCTACCAGTCCCAGCGGGCGTCCGAGCTCCTTGGCCAGCGCGGCGGTCTCCTCAGACAGCTGGGCCAGCAGATGCCTGGGGCTGTCGTCAGCAAGAGCGTGTACTGCGTCCAGCCGCAAGGCGTCCAGGTGGAACTCCCGGAACCAGCGCAACGCGTTGTCGCAGATCCACCGGCGAACCTCTACGGATCCTTCGTCGTCCAGGTTGACCGCCGGACCCCACGGGGTCGTGTGCCGCGAGGTGAAGTACGGGCCGAAGGAGCTCAGGTAGTTCCCGCTCGGGCCGACGTGGTTGTAGACGACGTCGAGGCAGACCGCCAGGCCGGCGTCGTGGCAGCGATCCACGAACTGCTGCAGCGCTTCGGGGCCGCCGTAAGGCTCATGCACTGCATAGAGGTCCACACCGTCGTAGCCCCAGCCGTGGCGCCCGGGGAAGGCAGCAACCGGCATCAGCGACACGACCTGCACGCCGAGCCCCACCAAGTAGTCCAGGTGGTCGGCGGCGGCCTCCAGCGTCCCTTCCGGGGTGAACGTCCCTAGATGCAGCTCGTAGAAGACAGAACCGCGCACCTCGCGGCCGGCCCACTCACTGTCACTCCACTCGAAGCGGCCGGTATCGAAGACCCTGCTGAAACCATGCACACCCTCTGGTTGCCAAGCACTCCGCGGATCCGGCAACGGCTCACTGCCATCCACAGAGAAGGCGTAGTCGGTGCCATGCCCAGCCTCGTCCACCTCCAACTCCCACCACCCACCGTCATCTCGCCACATCTCCAGAGAGTTATCGGCGAGGACTAGTGAGACTGTTGAAGCGGTGGGAGCCCAGACGGTGAAGGTGTGCAAGTCGTTAGCTCCTTGCGAGTAGTGCCACCGGTAGGTCGCCCAGTAGCTCGTTGATGCGAGCCGCTCCACTACCCACTGGGCGCCCGGTCAACACGTCCTGCCAGTCGCCCTCGGGCAGGACGACCGTGCTGTCGCCCCAACCGCCCAACCGATGTAGCGCCACTGGGAGCCGGGTCGCCAGCGTGATCGCGCCCGCCTCCTCAGCCGTCTTGCCGCGGGCGAACGCCACCGCGTGCCCGTTGGAGGTCGGCAGCGGCGTGTAGCTCCCCGCGAAGGCCTCGGGGTTCTGCCGCCGCAACCGCAAGGCCCGGGACGTCACCAGCAGCTTCTCGTCGGCGAGGTCCTTCGGCTTGGCTCCCTCGTCCAGCCGCGCCAGCCGCTCGATCCGCTGCCGGTAGTCGACCGGCCGCCGGTTGTCCGGATCCACCAGGGACAGATCGATGAGCTCCGAGCCCTGATAGACGTCCGGGACCCCGGGCATCGTGAGCTGGATGAGTTTCTGCCCGAGCGTCGCCGCCCTGACGAACTCCGCCTGCGCGTCGGCGAACCGGCGTACGGACTCGAGCAGGGCGGCGTCACCCAGTACTGCGGTCGCAAAGGACGCGACTGCCTCCTCGTACTCCGTGTCCGGCGAGGTCCAACTGGTATGCCGCTTCGCCTCGCGGATCGCCTTCTGCAAGTAGGCCTGCAAGCGATCCTCCGCCAACGGCCCGTCGTCCCACGTCCCCAGCAGGGTCTGCCAGAGCAGGTACTCCGTGCTGCTGTCGACCGTCGGCTCCCGGTAGTCCGCGGAGAGCCCCCGCCACGACCGGACGGCCTCAGCCCAAGCGGCAGGCTGCTCCGAGAGCACGGTCAGCCGGGCCCGGACATCCTCGGATCGCTTGGTGTCGTGGGTGGACAGCGTGGTCATCGTCTTCGGCCAGTGCTCGTTCAGCCGCCCGGCATAGGCGTGGAACTCCTCCGGCGAGACCCCGAAGTGCTCGGGATCCCCGCCGACCTCGTTCAGCGAGCTGAGCCGGAACCAGCGATAGAAGGCGGTGTCCTCCACCCCCTTGGCCATCACCGGACCACAGGTCTGCTGGAACCGCACGATCAGCTCGTGCCGCGCGTCCTCGTCGATCCGGCTCGCAGTACCGGCTTCCCGGCCGAGCAGGAGGTCCCGGACCAGCTCGAGGGTCTCCTGCTGCTCCTCGTCCAGGTTGCGCCGGGCCAGCTCGGTCGCCTGGTCCAGAGCGTGCACAGCAGTCGGCGGCGGCGCCTCACCCGGTACTACGTACGCGCGGTACCGGTCGAAGTTCACCAGCAACTCCACGACGACCTCGTGGAACGCCCGACGGGTGTGGTCCCTCAGACGGACGTCGTCCTGGCAGATCCGGGCCAGGAGCTCCACCAGCCGGTGGACCTCGGCGTACTGGCCGTGCTTGACCACCTCACGCTTGGCCTGCTCCACGACCGGGCCGAAGTCGGCCGGCTCGCCAGTGAGTTCCGAGTGGAACGCGGCCAGCGGTGCAGCACCGGCCGGGTCGACGAAGAGCCCGCCGACGCGCAGGAGAGCGTCGTACCCGGTGGTGCCGGCGCAGGGCCAGTCACTGGGCAGCTCCTCGTCTCCCTCGAGGATCTTCTCCACTACGACCCACGCGCCGCCCGTCCGCTCGGCAAGCCGCCGCAGGTAGCCCCTGGGATCAGCGAGGCCGTCCGGGTGGTCGATGCGGAAGCCGTTGAGCTTGCCCTCGTGCACCAAGGACAGCAGCAGCTTGTGGGTGGCTTCGAAGACCTCCTGCAGCTCCACTCGGACAGCGGCGAGGGTGTCTACGTCGAAGAAGCGCCGGTAGTTCAGTTCTTCGTCAGCGACCCGCCAGTGCGCCAGGCGATACCACTGCTCAGTGACGAGCTCCGCGATCGGCAAGTGCTCGGTACCGGGCCGCAGCGGGTACTCGTGGTCGTAGTACCGCAGCACGTCACCGTCCACCGACAGCTCGCCGGCCGCCAGCACTCTGCCGATCCGCTGCCCGAGCACTGCCATCAGCAGCGGCTGGTTGCCCGAACCCCAGTCGACGTCGAACCACTCCGCGTACGGCGACGCCGGCCCATCCCGCAGTACAGACCACAGCGCCTTGTTAAGCCGCGCCGGCGTCGGCACAGCCACATGATTCGGTACTACGTCCGCGATCGCCCCCATCCGGTGGTCCGCCAGCCGCCCGGAGAGCCGGTCGAATGCGGCCTGACCCCCGGCCTGTTCCGACAACCTGCTGTGGTCGACCACGTCGTACCCGTGGGTGGAACCGGGCGCGGCCTGCAGGATCGGGGACAGGTAGGCGTGCGAGATCCCCAGGCTCTGCAGATACGGCACGACCTCGGCGGCATCGTCGAACCCGAACCCGGCGTTCACCTGCAGCCGATAGGTCGCCTGCGGGGCCTGACCGGGGCGGTGGGGTGGGGAAGGAGTCAGCCCCTGACCGGGGCGGTGGGGTGGGGAAGGAATCAACGCTGTCATCCGGCCGCCTGCCGGGGCCGCGTCAGGACCAGCGTGCCGTGGGCCTCGATCTGGATGGTGCTCCCGGCGGCGTGCTCGTCCTCATTGGCGCGACCGGTCGGCCTGATGGTGTCGACCACCACGGACCACGATTCGCCGTACTCCTTGACGGGCAGCAGGAAGTCCTGCGACTTGTGGTCACTGTTCAGCAGGATCAGGAACGAGTCGTCCACCACCGGCTCTCCGCGCGGATCCGGCTCGGAGATGGCGTCACCATTGAGGAACACGGCGACCGCGCGGGCGTCGTCCCGGCTCCAGTCGCTGTCCTGCATCTCCTGGCCGTCGGGGGTGAACCAGACCAGGTCGCTCAGCCCGTCGACCCCGGTATCGCCGTGGAAGAACCTGCGCCGCCGCAGTACCGGATGCTCGTTGCGCAACCGGACCAGCGCGCCGGTGAACTCCAGCAGGTCCTTCTGCTCCTCGTTGAGGTCCCAGTTCACCCAGGCGAGTTCGTTGTCCTGGCAGTAGACGTTGTTGTTGCCCGTCTGGGTCCGGCCCAGCTCGTCACCATGGGCGAGCATCGGCACGCCCTGCGAGATCAGCAGCGTGGTCAGGAAGTTGCGCTGTTGCTTGGCCCGCAGTGCGAGCACGGTGGCATCGTCGGTCTCGCCCTCGACGCCGCAGTTCCAGGAGCGGTTGTGGCTCTCGCCGTCCTTGCCGCCCTCACCGTTCGCGTCGTTGTGCTTGTCGTTGTAGGAGACCAGGTCGCGCAGGGTGAAGCCGTCGTGCGCGGTGACGAAGTTGATGCTCGCCAGCGGGCGGCGGCTGTCGTCCTGGTACAGGTCCGACGAACCGGTCAGCCGGGACGCGAACTCGCCGAGGGTGTACTTCTCGCCGCGCCAGAAGTCCCGCACGGTGTCGCGGTACTTGCCGTTCCACTCCGTCCACAGCGGCGGGAAGTTGCACACCTGATAGCCGCCGTCGCCAACATCCCACGGCTCGGCGATCAGCTTCACCTGGCTGACCACCGGGTCCTGCTGGACCAGGTCGAAGAAGGCCGACAGCCGGTCCACTTCATGGAACTGGCGGGCCAGAGTGGCGGCGAGGTCGAACCGGAACCCGTCCACATGCATCTCGGTCACCCAGTAGCGCAGCGAGTCCATGATCAGCTGCAGGACGTGCGGGTGCCGCATCAGCAGGCTGTTCCCGGTGCCGGTGGTGTCGTAGTAGTGCGACTTGTCCTTGTCCACCAGCCGGTAGTACGCCTCGTTGTCGATGCCCTTGAACGACAGCGTCGGGCCGAACTCGTTGCCCTCGGCGGTGTGGTTGTAGACCACGTCGAGGATCACCTCGATGTCGGCCTCGTGCAGCGCCTGCACCATCGTCTTGAACTCGGTCACCTGCTGGCCGCGGGTGCCCCTGGAGGCGTACGCGTTGTGCGGCGCGAAGAAGCCGATCGTGTTGTAGCCCCAGTAGTTCGTCAGGCCCCGCTCCTGCAGGTGCCCGTCCTGGGCGAACTGGTGCACCGGCATCAGCTCGATCGCGGTCACCCCGAGCTCCTTGAGGTGCTCGACGATGGCCGGGTGCCCGATCCCGGCGTACGTGCCGCGGATCTCCTCCGGCAGCGCCGGGTGGGTCTTGGTCAGACCCTTCACGTGTGCCTCGTAGATCACCGTCTCGTGGTACGCGTGCCCCGGCGGCCGGTCGTTGCCCCAGTCGAAGAACGGGTTCGTCACCACCGACAACATGGTGTGCTCGCGGTTGTCCATCGTGTTCAGCTCGTCCGGCTTGGCGAACCGGTAGCTGAACAGTGACTCGTCGGCGTCGACCTGCCCGTCGATGGCCTTCGCGTACGGGTCCAGCAGCAGCTTGGACGGGTTGCACCGGTCGCCCTCGGCCGGGTTGTAGGGGCCGTGCACGCGGTACCCGTACCGCTGGCCCGGCTGCACGGACGGCAGGTACGCGTGCCAGACGAATCCGTCCACCTCGGTGAGCTGGACCAGCTGCTCGGTGCCGTCGTCGCCGATCAGCGCCAGGTCAACTTGCTGGGCAACCTCCGAGAAGAGGGCGAAGTTGGTACCGGAACCGTCGTACGTGGCTCCGAGGGGATAAGAACGACCAGGCCATTTCTGCACCCGACGACAGTAGCCACCTCCGCCCCCAGCGGAAGAACGCTGGTGTGTTTTGCAGCCGGAAGTTCACCTGCGGCCCGGGGTCGCCTACGCGGCGTCACGAGGGTGCCGGAGGGCGGGGAAGGCGAGTAAGATCCGGCGCTTGTGAAATCGTCCTCCGCCCGGGACCCGGTTTTCGTGGATTCGACCGGGCACCGCCATCGCACGATCCGCCGCGCCGGGGCGCTGCTCGCCGTCCCCGCGGTCGCCTATCTGGTACTGCTGGGCAGCAGCCTGCTCGGCGGTCCGCGGATGGACACGCCCCTGATCCCGTTGCCGGAGTCCGCGCGTCGGCAGCCGGCGCCCCGCCCGCAGGAAACCAACCCGCCGATCCAGGCGGTGGACACTCCGAAACCCGAAAAGACCTCAGCATCACCGGATCCCAGCACCGAACCGGGCAGTACCCCCACCGTCACCCCTGTGGTCAGCACGCCGACGATCGCCCCGGTCACCACCACTGCATCGCCGACTGCCGGCGGCAAATCAACCAAGGCTCCGACCGCTCCACCCAGCACCGGACACGGTAGGCCGAGCGCACCCCCCGGGCGGACTAAGACGCCGCCGTCCAAGCCGTGACGCGCCGAGTCGCCCGCCGCGCCAAGCCGGTCCCGCTGCGCACCCACTGGGTGATGCTCACGGTCCTGCTCGTCTGCCTGTCCGGTGCGTTGCTGCTGAACGGCTACACCCATCACATGTTCGGCGCCGAGGCGGACGGTGCGGTGACCCCGACCGGCCCGCACAGCGCAGTACCGGCGGCGATCGCGAAGGGTGGCCCGGTGATCGACGCCGGGACCGGCCAGGCCCGGTCGGTACGGCCGAAACCGCGCACGATCGCGATCACCTTCGACGACGGGCCGGATCCGGTCTGGACCCCGAGGATCCTGGATCTGCTCCACACCCAGCACGTCAAGGCGACCTTCTTCGTGGTCGGTACCCAGGTCGCCGCCCATCCCGAGCTGGCCCGCCGGATCGTTGCCGAAGGCCACCAGATCGGCGTTCACACCTTCACTCACACCAATCTGAGCACCGCACCGGGCTGGCGGCGGTCCCTGGAACTGAGGCAGAGTCAGTTGATCCTCGCGGGGGCGACCGGGGTTACCACCCCGCTGCTGAGGCCGCCGTACTCGTCCGAGAGCGATGCCCTGACGGACAACGACTGGTCCTCGATCAAGCAGGCCCGGGAAGCCGGATACCTGACTGTGCTCAGCACGCAGGACAGCGACGACTGGCGGCGTCCGGGGACGGCCCGCGTGATCGCCAACTCCACCCCACGCGGTACCGCCGGCCAGATCCTGCTCATGCATGACGCGGGCGGCGACCGGAGCGAGACCATCGCGGCCCTGGAGAAACTGATCCCGGCGGCGAAAGCCCGCGGATTCCAGTTCGCCACCGTCAGCGATGCCGTCGCCCTCCCACAGCCTGTCCGGGCCGCAAGCCTGGTGGAACGCGGCCGCGGGCTCGCGGTGATCGGCGCGATGCGGCTCAGCGACGGCACCCTCACCGTGCTCACCTGGCTCCTGTACGCCGCCGGCGGGCTGAGCGTGCTCCGGGCGCTGACCACCGTGGTCGCGGCCAGGCGGCACGCCCGCGAGCGGTACTGGTCCTGGGGTGACCCGGTGACCGAGCCTGTCACGGTCATCGTGCCGGCGTACAACGAGAGCGCCGGGATCGAGGCGGCCGTCAGATCACTGGTCGCCTCGGACCACCCGGTCGAGGTGATCGTGGTCGACGACGGTTCGACCGACGGCACGGCCGATCTGGTGGAGTCTCTCGGCCTGCCAGGCGTCCGGGTCATCAGGCAGCCCAACGCGGGTAAACCGGCCGCATTGAACACCGGGCTTCAGGCCGCGTCGTACGACCTGGTGGTGATGGTCGACGGTGACACCGTGTTCGAGCTGGACGCGGTCCGGATGCTGGTGCAGCCGTTCGCGGATCCGGTCGTCGGTGCGGTCTCCGGCAACGCCAAGGTGGGCAACCGCCGCGGCCTGCTCGGCCGGTGGCAGCACATCGAGTACGTCGTGGGGTTCAACCTGGACCGCCGGTTGTTCGACCTGGCGGAGTGCATGCCGACCGTGCCGGGAGCTGTCGGGGCCTTCCGGCGCGGCGCGCTCGAGGGGATCGGCGGTCTGAGTGACGTGACGCTGGCCGAGGACACCGACCTCACCATGGCTCTGTGCCGGGAGGGCTGGCGGGTCGTGTACGAGGAGCGTGCTCGTGCGTGGACCGAGGCGCCAGCCTCGCTGGGAGCGCTCTGGCGGCAACGGTACCGCTGGTGCTACGGCACTCTGCAAGCGATGTGGAAGCACCGGGGCGCATGGGTCCAGCGGGGCCAGGCGGGCAAGCTCGGCCGCCGCGGCCTGACCTACCTGCTGCTCTTCCAGGTCCTGCTGCCGCTGCTGGCGCCGGTCGTCGACGTCTTCGCCATCTACGGACTGGTCTTCCTGGACCCGGTTCGGGTCGGGCTGGTTTGGGCCGGCTTCCTGGCTCTGCAGTTCGGCATGGGCGTCTACGCCTTCCACCTCGACGGCGAGAAACCCGGCCCCCTGTGGAGCCTGCCGTTGCAGCAGTTCGTCTATCGGCAACTGATGTATCTGGTGGTCATCCAGTCCGTCTTCACCGCGCTGGCGGGATCACGTCTCCGCTGGCAGCGGATGGAGCGCTACGGAAGTCTCAAGGCGCCATCGAGCCCGGCGGACGTGAGGCCCTGAGCCGAGCGGCCGGGTCGCCCCGGCCGCTCGGTGGTGGAAGGGTCAGCTGACAGCGACTGACTTGACCGCGCTCACGGTGGTGGCGTGGTCGGCGTCGGCGAGCCAGACGACGCGGTAGTTGAACGTGCCGCGAGCGGTCGGCTTGATGCTGAAGCCGTAGTTGCCCGTGGTGTTCAGCTTGCCGGTAGTCACGGTCGGCCAGGTGGTCCCCGACTGCCGCTGCAAGTAGACGGTGGTGCCGGGATGCTGCGGCCGCAGGTAGCCATAGAACGACGTGGTCGCGCCCAGCTTGATCGCCGCGGCCGACAGGTTCGCCGTGATGGTCGGCTTCACCTCGACGGTCGCGTTGCCGCTCTGCGAACCCAGATAGTCAGGTGAACCGGCGTAGTTCCACGCATACACGGTGGACACGGTCGGCTTCTGCACCGAGCCGACCTGACCCGTGGCGTCTGTGGTGGCCGTGCCCACCTGACTCCAGGTCGAGCTGTTCTTGGCCCGAGCATGCAGAGTCACCTGTACGCCGGACATCGCTGCGCCGGTGTCCTTCCGGGTGGCACGGGTGTAGATCGTCACGGCGCCGCCGTAGCTGATCGAGAAGGTACTGGGCGCCGCGGTGACTCCGGTACCGGTCAGCCTGGTGACGACCGGCGGACCGAACTTGCCGGTGCTGTCCTTCACCCAGGCGCTGAACGCGTAGCTGGTCGAGTTGGCGAGTCCCGTAGCTGTGGTGGAAGACCCAGTGCCCGCGTAGACCGCAGTACCGACGTTCGGGAGCGGCGGCGCGCTGGTGCCGGTGTTGCGGCGGACGACAACCTGACCGAGCGACGTCCCGGCCGGCACGGTCCAGTTCAGCGTGGCCTTCGTGTACTGGCCGGTCGCATCGAACCCGGTGAGAGCCGCAGGCGGCGCGGTGAGGTTCGCGGCGTTGCTGTCGATGTTGATCGGTACTCCGCCGTGGGTCTCGCTGTGGTCACCCGCGTACTGGTGCACGCGCTGGCGGTTGGTCCAGTAGGCGGCCGGGATGTACTTGTCGTCCGTGGTGTCCGCCTTGTTGTTCCAGCGGGCGAACCAGAGGTTGTCCACCCGGGTGTAGGCGGGGTTGCTGTACTCCGCGGACAGGTCGATGCCACCGGACGCCGCACCGACGTAGGCGCCGCCCACGTAGCCGCGGGTGTTCAGCTCCAGCGTCCAGCCGCTCAGGTACGACAAGACAGACGCCTTGTTCGTAGCCGCCGAGCAGGTCGCGGTCGCGCTGTAGGCCTCGATATCGCTGTAGATCGCGCTGCGCTGACCGAATCCGAGCGCGGCGGCCGCTGTCGCGGCGTTGGCCGCCGCGGTCCGTCCCTGCGCGCGGGCGGTCGCCGGAACGGTCGACATCTTGCTGGAGAAGTTGGTGCAGGGGGCCTGCATGCCGACATCGATCAGCAGGAACTGCCACCCCTTGGCGGCGTTGGTGGCGACCCAGTTCGGGGTCAGGTTCGGCTGGGCGCCACACAGCCGGAGGCCGCCGCTGATGTAGACGCCGACAGCCTTGTAGGTCGAGTTCGGGGGCAGCCAGGCGTCCATGGCGGCTTGGTTCGGCGCATCGCAGGTGTCGAAGGCCAGGCCGTTCAGGGTGCCGGTGGCCACGACCGATGGGGTGACCGCGGCAGCCTTCGGCGTGGCGAGGCTGTTGGTCTTGGAGATCACCTTGCCGGTACTGAGCGCCTGACGAACCACCTGGTCCTGGCCGGGGGCGTAGTACGCGGTTGCCAGCACGCCGGCGTCCTCGACTGCCACCTGCAGCTCGCCGTCGGTCGACCGCGCCGGCTGGGTCAGGGGCTCGAGCACCAGACCTTCGCTCCGGTTGGCGACGGCACCGGCTGGGCAGTCTGCCGGCGCGGTACTGCGTCCCAGGTAGACGGCCGGGCGGTCGTACCGCACACACGCCGTCGGGTCCTTCGCCAGGTCCACCACTGGCCAACTGGCCGGGACTGTCACCTGATAGCCCCGGTAAGTCACCGTCTGGTCGCTGGCCCCCTGCGCCGGGGCCACGATCCCGGTCGCAAGAACCAAAACGGGCACAGCAAGTTTCCACAGCCTCACAGAAATTCTCCTCACAACGGCGGGCATGCCGTGGGGGAGTCTCTCAGACAAGCGCTTGCCTCCGCCTGGGTATTGCTACTTGCTGCAAAGGCCCGGAACCGAAGGATTTCCCTCGATCACCCGCGGGCACCACTCGATCCCTTCCGGGTAGGCAAGTCACGGCGCAAAATTCCGGCACCCGGCCGCCCGCCCAGCGGCCCGACCCGGAGGAACGCAGCCATGCGATCTTTCATCACCCGTCCCCGCACTCTGGCGGTCCTGCTGGCCGGGACCGCCCTCACCTTCAGCCCGCTCGGCAGTCAGGCCACCGCGAAACTGCCGGCCGACCAGGTGGCCGGCTGCTTCGTGCCCGCCGGCTCCTCGGCCAAGGGCGGACACGGTCCCGACACCCGCGACGTCAGCGCCGCCGAGCAGAAGGCCATCGAGGCACGGACCGCCGAGCTGCTGAAGGCGAAGGCAGCCCGCGGTATCGCCGTCCCGAAGGGAGCCCTGGCCGCAGCGACCGTGCCGGTCTACGTGCACGTCATGCGGGACGCGGCCGGCAACGGCGACGTCACCGACAGCCAGATCTCCCAGCAGATCGCAGTACTGAACAAGACCTTCGACGGTCAGGAGTCGTCGGCTGCCGCGAAGACCGGTTTCAGCTTCACGCTGGCCGGTGTCGACCGCTTCAACAACAACAACTGGCACAAGGACAAGCAGAGCAGCAGCTACCGCAAGCAGACCCGCAAGGGCGGCGCGAACGCGCTGAACATCTGGCTGGTCGACTTCAGCTACCTCGGCATCGCGACCTTCCCGTGGGACTACGCACGCAACCCCGGCATCGACGGCATCCGGGTGCACTTCGACTCGCTGCCCGGCGGTTCGATCGCCAACTACAACCTCGGCGAGACGGCGACCCACGAGGCCGGCCACTGGTTCGGGCTCTACCACACGTTCCAGGGCGGTTGTACGGCGACGAACGACGAGGTCTCGGACACCCCGGCGCAGAGCAGCTCGACCAACGGATGCCCGGAAGGCCGCGACTCGTGCTCGCTGCCGGGCCTCGACCCGATCCACAACTACATGGACTACTCCTACGACACTTGCTACACACAGTTCACTCCGGGCCAGAGCACCCGCATCAGCAACATGTGGACCGCCTACCGCGCATGACGAACCTGTCCTGGCCCCGCCGCAGCAGCGGGGCCAGGACGCGCTTTAGAGGATGTAGCGGTCGCCTGGTTTGACTACCCGGAGCCAGCAGCAGCCGTGTGGGCCCACCTCGTGACGGAGAGTGCCGTCGTTCCCTACGTCGGTGGTCTGGCCTGTGAGCAGGTCCGTGACTCGGGTGCCGACGCCAGTGCCGCTGACGGCGAGCGTCACCCCGGCCGGCTCGGCCGCGAAGTTGTGCAGCGCGATCACCGAGCCGCCCTCGTAGTCGGTCCGATGAGCCAGGACGGACGGCGACTCGTGCTCGAGGATGGTGCAAGTGCCCCAGGACAGCTCGGGGGTCTCCCGGTACCGCAGGATCAGCAGCTTGATCCAGTTCAGTAACGAATCCGGATCATGCCGCTGGGCGGCCACATTCACCTGCTCGGGCGACAGCTCCCCTTCCACTACGGGTGCCGCGAGCTGGTCCGGATCAGCCGAAGAGAATCCGCCGTTCAGCTCCGCGGTCCACTGCATAGGCGTCCGTACTGCGTTGCGCCCCTCCGCGGCAAGGTTCTCCCCCATGCCGATCTCCTCGCCGTAGAACAACACCGGCGTACCGGGCAACGAGAACAGCAAGCTGTAAACCATCTTCAACCGCGCCTGATCGTTGCCGAGCATCGGCGGCAGCCGTCGCCGCAACCCCCGCCCGTACAGCTGCATGTCCTTCTCCGGCCCGAAGGCAGCGAAGACCTCCTGCTTCTCCTCCTCGGTCAGCTTGTCGAGCGTCAACTCGTCGTGATTCCGCACGAACGTGCCCCACTGCGCCTCCTCCGGCGGGTCGGGCCGCTCCCGCAGCGACTTGACCAGCGCGGCCGGATCCGACCGCGCCAGCGAGAGGTAGAGCTTCTGCATGCCGATGAAGTCGAAGCACATCGTCAGCTCGTCGCCGTCCTCGTCGCCGAAGAACTGCCGGGTGTCCTTGTAAGGCAGGTTCACCTCGCCCAGCAGCACTGCTTGGCCACTGCGCCGCGTGAGGAACGCTCGCAGATCCCGCAGGTAGTCGTGCGGATCCGGCAGGTACTCCGCATCCAGGGCACCGGCCGTGTCCAGCAGGAACGGCACCGCATCCACCCGGAACCCGGACAGCCCGAGCTGCAGCCAGAAGCCGATCACCCGGATGATCTCCTCGCGCACCTGAGGGTTGGCGATGTCGAGATCAGGCTGGTGCTTGTAGAACATGTGCAGGTAGTACTGCCCGGCCTCCTCGTCGTACTGCCAGATGCTGTCCTCCTGGTCCGGGAACACGACTCCCTTGTCCCCGCCCGGCGGCTCCTCGTCGCGCCACACGTACCAGTCCCGGTACGGCGACTCGCGGGACGATCGCGCACTCTGGAACCACGGATGCTGGTTGCTGGTGTGGTTCACCACCAGGTCCGCGATCACCCGGATGCCGCGATCCTTCGCCAGCGTGATCAGCTCGACCAGGTCCCCGTGGGTGCCCAGCCGCGGATCCACGCCGTAGAAGTCGGTGATGTCATACCCGTCGTCCCGGTCGGGCGTCGGGTAGAACGGCATCAGCCACAGGCAGGTGACCCCGAGCTCGGCCAGGTGGTCGATCCGCTGGGACAACCCGCGGATGTCACCCCGGCCGTCACCGTCGGTGTCGAAGAAGGTCTCGATGTCGAGGCAGTAGACGACGGCGTTCTTCCACCAGACATCGGCGGTCTCGGTCAGCCTCACGGCCGGGTCACCTCCAGCTGGGGCAGGACTTTCTCGCCGAACACGTCGATGAACCCGGACTGCTCCTGCCCGACGTGATGCAGGTAGATCGCGTCGAACCCCAGCTCGGCGTACCGGTTGAGCCACTCCGCGTGGCGGCCAGGATCCGACGAGATCCGGACGGTCTTGTGCATCGCTTCCGGCCGCACGTGTTCCGCCGCGAGATCGAACGCTTCGACGGTCTCGGTATCCCAGCAGAACGGGGGCGGGAACACGTTGGTCCGCCACTGGTCGTGGGCGATCCGCTCGGCTTCGTCATCACTGCCGGCGTAGCTCAGATGCACCTGCAGACAGACCTTCCCGCGCCCGCCCGCTTCCTTGTACGCCGAGATCACCCGGCGCAGGTG
>NZ_DASRXP010000290.1:0-4382 GCF_035687465.1 Kribbella sp. | reverse complement strand
CGCGGCCGGGACCAGAAGGCAGCGAGTGCGAAGAACGACACGGCGACCGCCGCGGCTGCGGAGTAGATCGCCAACCACAGCGGAACAGGCAGATCGCCCCGCCCGCCGATGCCGTGCATCGCGATCATCAGCGCCACGGACCCTCCGATCGATATATGACCGATCGAATGTAACACGCTCGATGTCACATAGCGAGAGTCAGCGAGTCAGGTACTGGCTGCGGTCGAAGTGCCTGGTCAGCTGGCGGAAGCGGAAGGTGAAGGAAGGCCAGAGGGTGGTGTTGCGACCCTCGGAATCGAGGTACCAGCTGGTGCAACCGCCGCGGGTCCAGATGGTGTTGCGCATCGAGGAGCGGACGCCGTCGACGAACTCGCGCTGGACCTCGGGGCGGACCTCGACCTCGCTGATTCCCTCGGCATCCATCGTCTTGAGGGCGTCCAGGATGTACGCGATCTGGGACTCGATCATGAAGACCATCGAGCTGTGACCGAGGCCGGTGTTCGGTCCGATCAGCAGGAAGAAGTTCGGGAAGCCGGCGACCGCGGTACCGAGATGCGCTTCCATCCCGTCACGCCAGGCCTCGCGTAGGGTCAGGCCGTCGCGGCCGTGCAGCATGTCCATCACCGGCAGGTCGGTGACCCGGAATCCGGTGCCGTAGATGATCGTGTCGACCTCGTGTTTCACCCCGTCCTCGGTGACGATCCCGGTCGGGGTGACCTCGTGGATCGCGTCGGTGACGACAGCCACGTTCGGCTGCGCGATGGCCGGGTAGTAGTCGTCCGAGATCAGCACCCGCTTGCAGCCGAGGGTGAAGTCGGGCGTCAGCTTGGCGCGCAACTCGGGGTCGCGGATCTGCTGGGCCAGATGGCGTTCGGCGATCCGCTGGCCCTGCTTCATGATCCCGGGCAGCTTGGCGAAACCCAGGACGAGCGACTCGCGGGACCAGTAGATCCCGGCGCGAACCGCCTTCTGTACCAGGGGAAACGCGCGGTAGACGGCCTTCTCGGCCTTCGTGATCTTGCGGTCGGGCCGCGGCATCACCCAGGGCGGCGTCCGCTGGAAGAGGTGCAGTTCCTCGACCTCGGGCTGGATCGCCGGCACGAACTGGATCGCGGACGCCCCGGTCCCGATCACCGCGACCTTGCGACCGCTCAGGTCGAGCTCGTGGTTCCACTCCGCCGAGTGGAAGACCTCGCCCTCGAACGACTCGATCCCCGGCAGTTTCGGGTACGACGGCTCAGCGAGCGGGCCCATCCCCGAGAGCAGGAGGTCCGCGGTGAAGTCGCCCTGGTTGGTGTGGATCAGCCAGTGCCCGTCGATCCAGTGGGCATCCTGGACCGCGTGGCCGAACCGGATGTGGGGACGGACCTGGAACCCGTCGGTGACATTGCGCAGGTAGGCCTCGATCTCCGGCTGCGGGGAGAACGTGGAGGTCCAGTCGGGGTTGGGCGCGAAGGAGAACGAGTACAGATGACTTGGCACATCACACCGGCAACCGGGATAGGTGTTGTCGCGCCACGTGCCGCCGACGTCCTCAGCCCGCTCGAGTACTACGAAGTCGTGGTAGCCGGCCTGCTTCAGCCGGACCGCCATCCCTATCCCGGCGAATCCCGTGCCGACCACCACGATCCGGCGGTGGGTGCTGTTCTCCTGCACGGCTGTCATTCGGGCCTCCGGGAGGTCGGTCGGCGATGAACTTACCCTCAGTAAGTTACTCGGGGTCAGTTAGAGTGTGCAAGTGACGTCCACCACCTCGCCCAGCTCAGCCGGCGACAGCGCAGTACCGGTGAAACGGCGGCGGGATCGGGCCGCTCGGGAGCGGGAGATCCTGGATGCGGCAGAGCGGATCTTCGGCGAGCGCGGCTACCAGGGCACCTCGATGGACGACATCGCGGCCGAGGTCGGAGTGTCGAAACCGCTGATCTACCAGTACTACGGGTCGAAGGACGGGTTGTTCCTCGCCTGTCTGTCGCGGCTGCGGGCGCAACTCCTGGAGGCCGTGTCGGACGCGGTCCTCGCGGCGGCGGATGCCGAGGCGGCGATGTATGCGGGGTTCGTGGCGTGGTTCGAGTTCCTCGACGAGCACCCGCGGGCGTGGGCAGTGATCGTCGACGAGGGGATGCTCGCGGCGGGTCCCGCGGCGCAGGCGGCCGACGAGGTCCGCGCCGATTTCGTCGGCCTGATCGCGATGATGGTCCGCCTCAACCTGCCGCCGGATCGCGAGACCGACGAGGAGGAGATCCAGATCGTCGCCCAGACCATCTCCGGCGCCACCGAACGCCTGGCGGTCTGGCGCACCCAGAACGGCGGCACCCCCTCCCCCACCAAACTCGCCCAAACCCTCCAAACCCTCCTCTGGAACGGCCTCCACACCCTCCGCGGTTGAGCGGACGCGCACCACTCACTAACCCCGCCCAGCGGGGAGGTTCACGCTCAGTCGCATGGCGTGACGCCTCATCCCAGCGTGTTGGTGAGTGCTGCAGGTCCGGCCGTCCAAGCGGCGGGAAAGTGTTTGGGGGTGCAGGCAGGCGTGATGTGATCGGGGAATGGGTGTTGTGCGGGTGCCGCCGACGGCGATGGTGTTGGGCGGGGTGGTATCCGTTCAGTTCGGCGGCGCGCTGGCGTCGAAGCTGATCGAGCGGATCGGTGCCGCGGGCACCGTTTCCCTCCGGCTCGCCCTGGCGGTCCCGATCCTGCTCCTGATCGCCCGCCCCAGTCTCCGCAAACGCACCCGACGAGACCTCCTCGCAGTAGTTGCCTTCGGCACCGTACTCGGCCTGATGAACCTCTCGTTCTACCTCGCCCTCGAGCGCCTACCGCTTGGAGTCGCGGTGACGATCGAATTCATCGGCCCGCTAGGTCTAGCGGCGGCGATGTCTCGCAAGCGTCGCGACCTGTTCTCCGTCGCCGGTGCGGCACTCGGAGTAGTCCTCGTGAACGGGAACGAGCTCTCCGCGGTCAACTGGCTCGGAGTCGGATTCGCCGCCCTCGCCGGCGCCTTGTGGGCCTGCTACATCCTGCTCAGCGCGGAAACCGGACGACGCTTCGCCCAACTCGACGGCCTCGCCCTCTCCATGGTGGTCGCCACCGCGATCACCCTCCCGGCCGGCGCCATCACCTCAGGGAGCGACATCCTGCACTGGGACGTTCTCGGCATCGGCCTCGCCATCGCGGTGCTGTCGTCCGTCCTCCCCTACTCGCTGGAGACGCTCGCCCTGCGCAACATGCGCCCCGCGGTCTTCGGCATCCTCATGAGCCTCGAACCAGCCGTCGCCGCCACCGCCGGATTCCTCATCCTGCGCCAGCACCTGGACGCGATACAGCTGCTCGGAATGGCCTGCGTGGTGGGCGCGTCAATCGCGATCACCCGGACCACGCGGTCGGAGGCGCCAGACATCTGACGGATGTCATGGGTACGTCGTGACGGCCGAACCAGGGGCGCGGCGCAGTACGGCAGCAAAGTACTGGGTATGACGACAACGACTGCGGTCACTCTCGAAGCAGTGACCAAGAGGTACGGCGCAGTGCAGGCCGTGGCCGGGGTGGACCTCACGATCCGGTCAGGCGAAGTGGTGGCGTTGCTGGGCCCGAACGGCGCCGGCAAGTCGACCACGATCGAGATGCTGCTCGGGCTGGTCCGGCCCGACCAGGGCAGCGTGACCGTGTACGGCGCGTCTCCCACCGAGGCGATCTCGGCCGGCCAGGTCGGCGTGATGCTGCAGAGCGGCGGCATCATCGAGGACGCCAAGGTCGGCGAGCTGGTCGATCTGGTCGCGGGGTTGCACAGCCACCCGATGCCGGTCACCGACGCGCTGCAGCGGGCCGGCATCGCCGACCTGGCCGGGCGCAAGATCAAGGGTCTGTCCGGCGGTCAGAAGCAGCGGGTGCGGTTCGCGATGGCGATCATCCCGCAGCCCGACCTGATCGTGCTGGACGAGCCGACCACCGGGATGGACGTCGAGGCGCGCCGGGACTTCTGGACCTCGATGCACGGCGAGACCGCCCGCGGCCGGACCGTGCTGTTCGCCACCCACTACCTGGAGGAGGCCGACGCGTACGCCGACCGCGTGGTGCTGATGCGGGACGGCAAGATCGTTGCCGACGGCACCGCCGCGCAGATCAAGGCGAGCGTGTCCGGCCGGACCATCCGGGCGACCGTGCCCGGCGCGGACCTGGCTGCCCTGGCGTCGCTCCCCGGAGTACGGAATGTGGAGACCCGCGGCGAGGTCGTGCTGCTGCAGTGCGCGGACTCCGACGACACCCTGCGGTATCTGCTGAGCAACACCCCCGCCCATGACATCGAGGTGACCTCGGCCGACCTCGAGGACGCAGTACTGGCGATCAGCGCCGGACAGGAGACCCTGGCATGAACCTCGACTACC
>NZ_DASRXP010000289.1:0-34527 GCF_035687465.1 Kribbella sp. | reverse complement strand
TGCGGGGTGGGAGTTGCCGGGGGTCTACAGCGCAGGGGCTGCGCAGGCGTTGGCGAAGGGGCAGCGGATCGGCGTTGGGAAGCGGGTGCTGGTGGCGGGGACCGGGCCGTTCCTGCTTCCGGTTGCGGAGTCGTTGGTGAGTGTCGGGTCGGAGGTTGTCGGGCTGCTGGAGGCGAATGCACTGAGGACAGTGGTGAAGGGATGGTCGACCGATCCGCTTGTTGCTCGGGGCAAGTTTGCTGAGGCAATCGGGTACGCCGGGCTGCTCGCGAGGCAGCGGATTCCGTTCAAGTACGGGCAGACGGTGATCGCGGCGCACGGCCACAACCGAGTGGAGTCGGTCACGACCGCGCGGCTCGACGTGGACTGGCAGCCGATTCCTGGCAGCGAGCGAGAGGTCGAGGTGGACGCGGTCTGCCTTGGATTCGGGTTCACTGCGCAGTTGGAGTTGGCGGTGTCAGCTCGCTGCGAACTAGGCACCGGCCCGGACGGCGGACCCGCGGTGATCGTCGACGAGAACCAGCAGACGTCCACCCCCGGAGTCTTCGCCGCCGGCGAACTCACCGGCATAGGCGGAGCAGCCCTCGCCGCCGCTGAGGGTCGAGTCGCGGGCGCCGCGGCCGCCGGAGCGATCAGCCGGATGGTCCACGTCGAGGTCAGAATCACCGCCACCACCCCGAGAACGACCAACGGTCGCGCTGCCGCCGCAGGAACATCGCACGGCGCGGCACTGGGAGCGACAAACGGTGACGCAGTTGGTGTAACAGCGAGCGGCGGTGACAGTGCTGGTGTGGCAGGAGGCGGCGGTCCGGCGGGCGAGCTGGGAGATCTTAGTCAGCTGGCCAGAGATCAGGTTGCCAAGGGCAAGCGGTTTGCGTTGGCCTTGGGGAAGGCGTATCCGGTGAAGGCGGGATGGCGGGGGTGGAGTGGTGGGGAGACTTTGGTGTGCCGCTGTGAGGAGGTGACTCGGGCGGAGCTTGAGGGGGCGCTTGCGGAGCGGGATGTGACAAGCGAGCGGAGTTTGAAGTTGACCAGCCGGGCAGGACTTGGTTTCTGCCAGGGACGAGTTTGCTCCCGAACTGTCGCCGAGTTCGCCGACGACAGCGCAGTACGGGCTCAGCACAGTCGACCGATTGCAGTGCCGGTGAGGCTCGGGGATCTAGCTAGGAAAGAGGAGCACTTGTGAGCGAGAAGTTGGATGGCGTGATTGTCGCGACGGCCTTGCCGTATGCCGAGGACGCGGCGGCGCCGGCCGGGCTGCGGCCCGACCTTGAGCGGTATGCCGAGCACTGTCGGTGGTTGGTGGACAGCGGGTGTCGCGGCGTGGGGCCGAATGGTTCGCTGGGGGAGTACTCCTCGCTCACCGACGACGAGCGGCGGAAGGTCGCGCAGACCGCGATCGATGCTGTCGGCAACGACGGCATCGTGGTGGTCGGTGTGCACGGCGCCGGTGCTCATCAGGCGCGAAGCTGGGCTGAGAAGGCCGCGGAGGACGGCGCCGACGGAGTGCTGTGCCTGCCGCCGACGATGTACCGCGCGAACCGGTCTGAAGTCATTCACCACTACACCGAGGTCGCGAAGGCCGGCTTGCCGGTGATGGTCTACAACAATCCGCACGACACCAAGGTTGACCTGACCCCTGACCTACTGGCCGAGCTGGCGCAGATCGAGAACATCGTCGCGGTGAAGGAGTTCACCGGCGACGTCCGCCGCATCCTCGAGATCCGCGAACTCGCCCCGAGCCTGACGGTCGTAGCAGGCGCCGACGACCTGACGCTGGAGGCTCTGTTGATGGGCGCGACCGGCTGGTTCGCGGGATTCCCGAATGTCTTCCCGAAGGAATCCGTCCGCCTGTTCGACCTCGCAGTACAAGGGGATCTGACAAAAGCGAAAGCACTCTACGAGCCGCTGGTGGCTGCGTTCCGGTGGGACTCGCGGGTCGAGTTCGTGCAGGCGATCAAGTACGGCATGGACTACGTCGGCCGGTACGGCGGTCCCTGCCGCCCGCCGCGTGGACCGCTGGTGCCGGAGCATCTCGCCCAGCTGGAGCAGGACATGAAGAAGGCCGTGGAGTCGCTGGTATGAGGTCCGTCCGTACGCTCACCGCGATCGACTCGCACACCGAGGGCATGCCGACCCGGGTGATCACCGGCGGCGTCGGCGTCATCCCCGGTACGACGATGGCCGAACGGCGCGAGTATTTCCTCAAGCACGACGACGATCTCAGGCTGTTCCTGATGAACGAGCCGCGCGGCCATGCTGCGATGAGTGGCGCGATCCTGCAGCCGCCGACCCGGCCGGACGCCGACTGGGGTGTGCTCTACATCGAGGTCTCCGGGTGCCTGCCGATGTGCGGGCACGGGACCATCGGGGTCGCCACGGTGCTGGTCGAGTCCGGCATGGTGAAGGTGACCGAGCCGGTCACCCAGGTCCGCCTCGACACCCCGGCGGGCCTCGTTGTCGTCGACGTTGCCGTTAGCAACGGACGAGCGGAGCACGTGACGCTCCAGAACGTCCCGGCCTACTCCCACGCCTTGGATGCCACGGTCGACGTCCCGGGCCTCGGCACGATCACCTACGACCTGGCGTACGGCGGCAACTTCTACGCGATCCTGCCGCTGGAGCAGCTGGGTATCCCGTTCGACCGGGCCGAGAAGGACCGGATCCTGCAAGCAGGCCTGGACATCATGGCGGCGATCAACGCGACCGACCGCCCGGTCCATCCACTCGACCCGGGGATCCACAGCTGCAAACACGTCCAGTTCACCGCTCCCGGCGAGAACGGCAGTCATTCCCGCAACGCGATGGCGATCCACCCCGGCTGGTTCGACCGGTCGCCCTGCGGCACCGGCACCTGCGCGCGGATGGCCCAGTTGCATGCCCGCGGCGAACTCGGCCTGAACGAGGACTTCGTCAATGAGTCCTTCATCGGCACCCGCTTCACCGGCCGCCTGCTGTCGGAAACCACGGTCGGCGACCGCACCGGCCTGATTCCCACAGTCACCGGCCGGGCGTGGATCACCGGCATGGCGCAGTACCTGCTGGATCCGACGGATCCGTTCCCGACCGGCTTCGTGCTTTAACTGACGAAGCGGAGGGATTGGCCGGGCCGGAGTTGGGCGCACGCGTCCAGGTCCGCGGCGACGACGTACGCGATGACCGGGTAGCCGCCAGTGACCGGGTGGTCCGCGAGGAACAGGACCGGCAGTCCCGAGGGTGGGATCTGCAGGGCGCCGAGTTCCATGCCCTCGCTCGGCAGCTCGCCTTCGCGGGCGCGTTCCAGCGGTTCACCCTCGAGCCGTACGCCGATCCGGTTGCTGTTGCTGCTCACGGTGTAGCTCTGACCGGTCAGCGACGACCACCCGGCATCGGTGAACCAGTCCCGCCGAGGCCCAGACACCACCCGTACTGCGACGTCGCCGCCAGCGGGATCCGCCACGGGCGCGTAATCAACACCCGGCATCGGACCGTGATCCTTGCCAGCAGTCAACGCGTCCCCGGCCCGCAGTGGCGCCGGCCCCAGCCCCGACAGCAGGTCAGTGGACCGCGAACCGAGCACCGGCTCGACCTCGACGCCGCCGCGGATCGCGACATACGACCGGAGGCCAGAGGTGGGTGGTCCGAGGCGCAGGGTCTGACCTGCGCGCAGTGTCGCCGGGGCATTCCTGGGGATGCCCGCACAGGGAGCGCCGGTGACCGCGAAGACGAGATCCGACGAAGCCTCGAGAACCAGTCCGCCGTACGTCACCTCCAGCGCCGCGGCGTCCTCGCTGTTGCCGACCAACCGGTTCGCCAGCCGATAGGAGGCGCGATCACACGCGCCCGACCGCCCGATACCAAGGGCCGCCTGACCGACCCGCCCAGCGTCCTGCACAGTCGTCAACGGACCAGTTTCCAGTACTACGAAGCGCGCGCTCATCCCGAACCTGCGTCGATGAACCGGACCCGTCGCCCAGGTTGCAGGAGGGCAGCCGGATCCCGCTCCAGGTCGAACACGGCCACCGACGTCCGGCCGACCAGCTGCCAGCCGCCGGGAGACTCACGCGGGTAGACACCACTGAACTCGCCTGCCAGCGCGACGGATCCGGCCGGCACCTTCGTCCGCGGCGACTCACGCCGCGGCACGTCCCACTTCGACTGCCCGGTGAGGTAACCGAAGCCCGGCGCGAACCCGCAGAACGCGACGGTCCACTCGTCGGCCGTGTGCCGCCTGATCACCTCGGCCACCTCGCAGCCGAGCAGTTGAGCGACGTCCTCGAGGTCCTCGCCGTCGTACACGACCGGGATCTCGACCAGGTCGCCACCATCCCGGCGATCCTGCCGCGCCACCGTCTCTCGCAGTACGCGCTCGACTGCTGCGAGGTCGGTTCGCGCCGGGTCTGTCACCACCATCACGGTCCGGGCCGCCGGCACGATGTCGATCACACCGGCCGGCGGCTCGGCGACCAGCGCCGCGTAGTACCCGAGGACCTCGTCGAGGTCGTCCAGTTCCACCAGCAGCGCAGTACTGCCGCAGGGCAGAAGACGCATCAGGCGGCGAACGGGGTCAGCTCGACACCCGCGTCCCAGAGGCTCTGCCGGACCTGCTGGGCGATCTGCACCGCGCCCGGAGTGTCACCGTGGACACAGATCGACCCCGGCTGCAGCTTCAGCTCGCCACCCTCGATGTCCGCGATCGGCGCGCCGGTGGCCATCGCCACACAGCGCTGGGCGATCTCGGCTCCGTCATGCAGCACCGAACCGGGAAGCTTCCGAGAGACCAGCGTGCCTTCCGGCGTGTACGCCCGATCGGCGAACGCCTCGTGGATGACCTTCAGCCCGGCCTCCTCGGCCAGCCGGAGCCAGAGCGCCCCCGGCAGGCCGAGCACTGGCAGGGTCCGGTCGTAGTCGCAGATCGCCCCGACCACAGCCGCCGCCTGCTCCTCGTGGTGCCCGATCGTGTTGTAGAGAGCGCCGTGCGGTTTGACGTACCGGACCTCCGACCCGGCGACCCGGGCGAAGGCGTCCAGCGCCGCGACCTGGTAGAGCACCTCGTCCCGCAGTACGGCCGGCTCGATGTCGATGAACCGGCGGCCGAAGCCCGGCTTGTCGGCGTACCCGACGTGGGCGCCGATCGCGACGTCGCGATCCGCTGCCCGCCGACACACCGCACGCATGATGGAGGGGTCGCCGGCATGGAAACCGCAGGCGACGTTGGCGCTGGTGACGACGTCCAGCAGGGCGTTGTCGTCACCCATCGCCCAGCTGCCGAAGCCTTCGCCGAGGTCGGCGTTCAGATCGACGGTGTTCATCAGCTTCCTCCTTCGCGTCTAGCTGAACAGCTCGATGACCGGGCGGACCGAGCGCACGGCCAGGTAGATGGTGAGCAACCAGGCCGCCGCGCCGATCCCGAGCAGCCAGGCTGGGTACCTGTACCCGTTCAGCAGATCCTTGCGCCGCCACGCCACCCAGAGAAGCACACCGATGCCCACCGGGAGCAGCAGGCCGTTGAAAGCACCGGCGAAGACCAGCAGCGTGGTCGGCGCGGTACCGACGGACAGATAGATCACCGTGGTCACCAGGATGAAGCCGACCACCAACGCGGTCCGCGTACGGTCGCTGGTCCTCGTCCTGGAGGTGATGAACGAGACCGTCGTGTACGAGGCGCCGATCACGCTGGTGATGGCCGCGGCCCAGAGCACGATGCCGAAGACCCGGAGTCCCACCTCACCCGAGGCCTGCTCGAAAGCGGACGCGGCCGGGTTCGCCGGATCCAGCTTGGCGCCACCCGCCACCACGCCGAGGATCGCCAGGAACAGCACGATCCGCATCACTCCGGTGATCAGGATGCCGGTCACGGAGCCACGGGTGATGTCCCGGATGTGCTCGGGTCCGGTGATGCCGGAATCCAGCAGCCGGTGCGCACCGGCGTACACGATGTAGCCGCCGATGGTGCCGCCGATCAGAGTGGTGATGGCGAGGAGGTCGACCTGCTCGGGCAGGACCACGTTCTTCAGCGCCTCGCCGACCGGAGGTCCGGAGGTGATCGCGATGTAGCCGGTCAGCAGGATCATCAGCGCGCCGAGGAAGAAGACGATCCGGTCCATCGCCAGCCCGGCCTGCTTGGACACGAAGATGCCGATGGCAACGAGTGCGGAGAGCGCGCCGCCGATCTTCGGATCCAGCCCGAACATCGCGTCCGTGCCCAGTCCCGAGCCGGACACGTTGCCGATGTTGAAGACCAGGCCGCCGACGAACAGCAGGGCGGCCATCGCCCAGCCGAGCCCGGGGGCGACCAGGTTGCCGAGCTCCTGGGCGCGGCGGCCGGAGACCCCGATCACGCGCCAGACATTCAGCTGCAGGGCGATGTCGACCAGGATCGATGCGGCGATGGCGAAGGCGAACGCGGCGCCGAGCTGCACCGTGAACGTGGTGGTCTGGGTGATGAAGCCGGGACCGATGGCCGACGTCGCCATCAGGAACATCGCGCCGATCAGCGTCGACCGGGTGCTCGCCTTCAGGGCCGACGAGGTGACGGGGGTGGTCTCCGAGGTGGGGCGGCCCGAGCGGCGGACCGGGCGCTGGCTGGTCGGCTTCGTCGGCGGCTTGGACGGTGGTTTGGCCATGGTGCTCTCCTGATGTCAGCAGGACGGGGTGCACAGGGACCGCGGCGGCGGGGTCACCGCCGGACGGCCTTACCGGTCAGCAGCTGCGCTCAGTGGACGGTCGATCGCAGCTCGTGACTCCTGAGAGTAGATATTGTTCAACAATCCTGCAAGACTTCTGTTCAGCAAAGTTTCCAGAAGTGGGCGATGATGCGAGGGTGTCCAGTTCCAGCGAGATCCGACCGCCGGCCGAGCCCGGCACCGACACGTCCTGGCTGCGGGCCGTCGCGGGCGACGCCGCCCTGTTCGACCGGAGCAGCTCGGCGGAGCGGGTGGCCGACGTCCTCCGCCGCCGGATCACCGAGGGATTGCTCCGCCCCGGCACGCAGCTGTCCGAGGAACTGCTCAAGGAAGCCCTGCAGGTCAGCCGGAACACTCTGCGCGAGGCCTTCCGGCTTCTCACCCACGAAGGCCTGCTCGTGCACAAGATGCACCGCGGCGTCTTCGTGCCGGACCTCACCGAGGACGACCTGGTCGACCTCTACCGCCTCCGCCGGGCGATCGAGTGCGACGTAGTGCGATCTCTCGGCGACCTCGCTCCGGACCGGCTGCAGCCGCTCCGCGACGACGTGGAGGCGAGCGAGGCAGCGGCCCTGGCCGGCGACTGGGTCGCGGTCGGTACTGCGAACATGCGCTTCCACCGGCACCTGGTCGGGCTGGCGGGCAGCACGCGGATGGATGAGGTCACCGGCCGGCTGCTCGCCGAGCTCCGCCTGCTCTTCCATGTCATTGCGACCCCGCAGGCGCTGCACGAGCCCTACATCGCTCGCAATCGGGCCTTGCTCGAGTTGCTCGCAGCAGGTGAGTACGAGCGGGCCGCGGCCGAGCTCAACCAGTACATGCTCGACTCCGAGGCAGGCCTCCTCGCCGCCTTCCGCGGCCGAGGCTGACTATTGGGCTTGCGGGTGACGCCTCAAACTGCGTTGATGGATTTCACAGCAGAGACCCAGCTCTAGGGGGAGCAAGCATGACTGAAGACCGGACCGAGGAACAACGGAAGTCGTACCGGCCCATCGACGCGGCGGGGTTCCGCCAGTCGATCAGCCGGGACTGGGGACCGGTGGATCGATCGTTGGTGCTGCCCGCCGGCCTGGCCGAGGCCGCGGCCGAGCATCGGCGCAAGTTGAGCGCCGCGCTGCCCGGGCGCCGGATCGCACTCGGTGCCGGCCGGGCCCCGGTCCGGTCGAACGACACCGACTACTCGTTCCGGGCCGACAGCGACTTCGTCTGGCTGACCGGCTGCCAGGCCGAGGGCGCAGTACTGGTGATCTCGGCCGACGGCGACGCCACGCTCTACCTGCGCGAGACGGCCGGACCGGACGAGGTGGACTTCTTCGCGAACGCACGCGACGGCGAGTTGTGGATCGGCCCGGTGCCGGGACTGAAGGACTGGTCCGAGGCGCTGCAGATCGCCTGCCGCCCGATCGAGGATCTGCCGGCGGCCGTGCGCGGCGCCGTACCGTTCATGCTCGCGACGTACGGCGTGGAGCCGCAACTGGACGCGTTGGTCCGGACTTCGCCGTACGACGGGGATGTGCTGCGTCAGACGCTGGCGGAGTTGCGGCGGATCAAGGACGACTGGGAGCTCGACCAGTTGCGCGAGGCGGTCGCGGCGAGTGTGCAGGCTTTCGCGGACGTTGCCAGCGAATTGCCGGAGGCCATCCGCGGCGGTGGTGAGCGCTGGCTGGAGGGCACCTTCGACCGGCGGGCGCGGACCGCGGGCAACGGACCGGGGTACGCCTCGATCGTTGCTGCCGGCAATCACGCGCCGGTGCTGCACTGGGTGCGGAACGACGGCGCTGTCCGCGAGGGTGACGTGATTCTGCTCGACGCCGGCGTGGAGACCCGGACCCTGTACACGGCCGATGTGACCCGGACCTTCCCGGCGACGGGCGAGTTCACCCCGGCGCAGCGGCAGGTACACGATCTGGTCCACAAAGCTCACCTGGCCGCGCTGGAGGCGGTGCGCCCAGGCTCGCCGTACCGGGCGTTCCAGTACGAGGCGATGCGGGTGCTGATCGAGGGGCTGAAGGACTGGGGTGTGCTCGACGTATCGCTGGACGAGGCCCTCGGGCCGGACGGTCAGCAGCACCGCCGGTACGTCGTCTGCGGGCTCGGCCACTTCATCGGCCTGGACGTGCACGACTGCGACGCCGCCAGGCCGGAGACGTACTTCGCGGCCGACCTGGAGGTGGGGATGGCGCTGGCCGTCGAGCCCGGGCTGTACTTCCACCCGAACGACGAGACGGTGCCCCCGGAACTCCGCGGAATCGGCGTGCGGATCGAGGACAACGTGGTGGTCCATCCGGACCGGCTGGAGGTCCTCACCGAGGCCTTGCCGATCGACACGGACGGCCTCGAGCAGTGGACCCGGGCCCAACTTTCCCGATGACCGGTGATCACGGAACGTAGTGAAGCAATCACTTAAAATAATCTGGTCACAAGCAGTAACACTGGGGCGGTCCGGCCCGATGTAGTCAGCGGGGGAGGGTCAACCTCGGCCCGGCGCGTGGCAGTGGGGGGCCGCGAACCACGCGCCGGCCGGGCTGGCCCCGGACTGGGACCCGGGGGGGACCCAGGGAGTTTCAGTACGGGGGGAAGTGCCATGAACTTACGTGTGCGAGTACAACATTGCGCGTGCGGCGGGGACCACCACTGGTACGCCGACATCGACGACGCGGACGACCCGCAACCCGACGATCCTTTCTGGTACGTCGACCGTTGCCCGAGCCAGGCCGACGCCCTGGAATCCGCCTGCGGTCAGCTACTCACGCTGTCCGACCGCGTCTACCAGGGCGACGATCTGCTCCGCGTGCTGGAATCCAGCGACGTCTGACCTTGCTCGCCGGGGATCAGCCCCGGGTCAGGGTGACGCCGTAGTAGCTCGCGGCGTCGACGACCGGCTGGTAGAAGGAGTACGAGCCGGTAGCGTTGCCGCCCTGGTTGAAGCCGCAGTCGTGGCCGTCGCTCGGCCCGCCGGACGTCATGCCCTGCGCGATCGTGCCGGAGATGTACGCGCCGCCGGAGTCGCCGCCCTCGGTGCAGACAGTGGAACGGGCAAGGCCGGTGGTGCGGGTCACAGCGCCGCTCGGGCTGCCGTAGTTGACCGTCAGGTTGTACTGCGAGATCGTGCCGCAGGTCCACCCGGTGGTGTTGCCGGCCTTGCAGATGGTCGAACCGACCGGTGCCTTGGACGAACCGGTGACGGTGGTGGTCTGGCCGTTGCGGTTGTCGATGTAGCCGCGGCCGACGTCCTCGGAATCGATGTCCATCAGGCCCATGTCCACGCTCGGCTGACCGGTGCGGAACCGGCTGCCGATGCCCTTGCCGAGATGGGTTCCGGCGGCGTTCAGGATGTCCGGATTGCCTTCCAGGCAATGGCCCGCGCTGAGCAGCACGTTGTTGCCGTTGCTGGTGGTGCCGGGGAAGCCGAGCGAGCAGTTCGTACCCGGGACCAGGTCCATGATCTGGCCGCCGATCACGTCCGCGGTCATCGTCAGCGTGGTGCTGCTGGTGCTCACGTCGACGCCGGGGATCGCCTTCAACTGCTTGACCAGGGCAACGGTCTGCGCTGACTGCTTGCCGGGCTGTAGGACGACCTGGACGCGGTCGGTCGGCAGGTCCGCACCGATGCTCTGCAGCTGCCGCGATCCGGACCTGTCGAACATCGCCTGGACCTGGGTCTGCAGCTTGGTCAGAGCCTTCTCGCCGCGGGCAACCGTCCGCGGGGTCAGGCCCCGCTCACGAGCCACCGCGGCCTCCGCCGGCGAGTGCACGTTGACCACCAGTTGGCGGGAGGCGTCGAAGAAGGAGCCGTCGGCAACCGTCTTCACCGCCTCGAGCGCGGATGCCTTGTTTTGTTCGGTGTCGAGCCTGGCCTTCGCCTTGGCCGGGGAGATTCCCCAGCTCCAGCCGAGGACGTCGTACACGCCGTCGGTCGGGACGGGTACCTGGGCGCTGGTCGCGGTTTGCATCGGCGCCAGGGCGGCGGCGCCGAGTCCGAGGACCAGGGCGGCTCCAGCGAGGGACTTGCGCAGGTGGGGGCGGGGCATGGGGTCACATCCGAATCGGCTGGGCGGCCTGCCTCACCAGGCCGCGGTGAGGGAATCGTTGGCGCTACGGACGATGACCACAAGTGAACGGACAGTGATGGTTGGGTTGTGGCGGGTCGATCAAGGGAAAGCCTTCGACCGACGAACGATCACCCTCGGCCGAACACTGCTCGACAGAGGGTGATCCTTCTCGGCGGGCTTAGCTGGTCGGCGGTACCGCGGGGCAGGTGCTGCCGCGCTTCGGGAGTTTCAGTGACACCAAGTAGTTGTCAACGGCCGTCCCCATGCAGGAACTCGTCGTGTAGCTGCCGTGGCCCCAGCCTTCATAGGTGACGAGCAACCCGGAGTGACCGAGTTGCCGCGCCACATTGGTCGCCCAGTTGTAGCCCGAGGCGGGATCGTGGATGGAGTTGATCAGCAGCAGCGGGGTCTGCAGGTTGCGGACCTTCAGCCGGTGCTGCGGGTTGTCCACCCGGGTCGGCGAACCCAGGCAGGTCGAGTTGGCGAGCAGCGCACCCGGGTACTTCATCTCCGGGTACTGCGCGGCAAGCTGCCGCAGGTTGGCGGCGTACTGCTGGTAGTTGGTCACCGGCAGACTCCAGTCCTGGCAGAACACGGCGAAGGGGTTCGACTGCAGCCCGGTCGGAGTCGGCGGATCGACGACAACCGGCGACTTGCTCTCATCGAGTTGTTTCAGCAAGTCGGCGAGCTGTGGCCACTGGGGATCGTAGAACGTGCGGAAGGCTGTATAGCTCAGCGTGAAGGCGGTCAGCGCGACCTGTGGTCTCTTCGGATCGGCCAACTCGCCGTGGTCCGCCCTGATCAGCAGCTCCGCCCACAGCTTTCGGACATCAGTGCCATGCAGGCTGCAGCTTGTACTGCGCTCGCACCATTTCACGAACTCGTCGAAGGAGTCCTGCGACGTCTCCGCTTGAGTGTTGAGGAAGGCGCGAGTGCCGAGACTGTGGTCGACGACGCTCTCCAGTACGACGGCCCGCACCCGTTGTGGGTAGACCTCCGCATACTGCTCGCCGAGCAGCGTTCCGTAGGAGCTGCCGTGGAACGTCAGCTTCTGTTCGCCCAAGGCCTGCCGGATCGCGTCGAGATCCCGCACGGTCTGCAGCGTGTCGATGTGGTCGTAGACCGGGCCGGTGTTGGCGCGGCAGTCCTTGGAGAGCTCCTTGTTGTAGCGGATCGTCTGGTCGAACTCCGCCTGGCTCTTGATGATCGGCGACGGCTGCTTCGCGAGCAGCGCGGCAGAACACTTGACCGGGTTGCTCCGGGCGATGCCGCGCGGGTCGAAGCTGACGATGTCGAACCGGTCCTGCAGGTTCTCGCTGAACCGACCTATCCCGGTCCTGATCCGCTCGACCCCGGAGTCACCAGGGCCGCCCGGACCGAAGATCAAGGCGCCAACCCGATCGGCCGACTTCGCAGTACGGCGGGCTAGTGCCAAGCCGAAGGTCGGGCCGTTCGGGTGTGCCCAGTCCACTGGGACTTGCAGAGTGGTGCACTGCGATCCTTTGATCAGCTCCTTGTCTTCTTCGGTGTCGCCGGGCTCGGGCAGGCAGTCCGCCCATTGCAGAGCCGGCCGTACTACGGTCGCCGCGGCCCCCTGACCGGCCGCGGCCCCCTGACCGGCCGCGGCCGGTACTACGGTGACGCCGGCCAAGGTGACTCCCAGGACCACACCCCACGTGGTGGTCCTGAAGCGTCGATTGCTGAAACTCACGGGGAGATCTCCTGTCTGGTGAACTCCCTCGATCCTCGGCAACCGCTGTCCGCAGCACATCGGGGTTCATCCCTGACCGGACCCGCTCGCGCCTTGGGGGACTTGTTAGGGTCACTGATCTGATGACTGAGACGACGGTTGTTGACGCCCCGGCTGGTTCGAAGCACGCGACCTGGTTCCGCACGGTGGCGATCGCCGAGGCGATCTCGTGGACCGGACTGCTGATCGGCATGCTGTTCAAGTACGTGCTGTCGGACAACGAGATCGGCGTGAAGATCTTCGGCCCGATCCACGGCGGCGTCTTCATCGCCTACGTCCTCACCGTGGCCCTGGTCCGCAAGCCACTCCGCTGGACCTGGTCGACCACCCTGCTCGCCCTGGGCGCGAGCATCCCGCCGCTCTTCACCTGGCTTTTCGAACGCTGGGCCGCCCGCACCAACCGCCTCGGCTGACGCCGCAGCTTTCCAAATTTTGCTAATTGGCGGGGAAATTGTTCCAAGGGCTGTTTGAAACGCCCTGTGAGCGACTACCCTCCGGGACTTGTGAAGCCGTTCTCTGAGGAAGAACAGGCCAAACGCCGTAGACCCCTGCTGGATCGTGAGGGGTTTCGCCGTGTCGCCGTTCTCGTTGCTCCCACCGGGCTGTACGCCGTGCTGGTACTCATCAGTCTGCTCGGGGGGCCGAGGATCGGAGCGCCGCTGATCCCGCTGCCCGGAGGCGGTGGCGCGGAGGTGACCAACCCGGAGGCGGGCCAGCAGCCAGGTCAGCTGCCCAGCAGGATCTTCCCGTCGATTCCCTGGCAGACCCAGACTCCGGTACCGGTGCCGCCAACCTCTGCGACGGTGACACCGTTACCGTCCACCGTCGACCCCTCAACGGGACTGCCGACCGATCGACCAACGACCACTCAACCCACGCTCCCCGGCAAGCCCTCGCCGACAACTGCGGAGCGCTCGGAACCCCCGATGCCGCCGGCCACCAAGACGCCGCCCCGCCCGCCGAGCGATCCCACGACCGCACCAACGACCGCACCAACGAGCGAACCAACGAGCGACCCGACAACCGATCCGCCGGTCACCCCGAGCACTCGACCCACGACCCCGGACAACCCCGACGAGCCCGAGCCACGTCCCCCAACAGTCGTCGACACCTTGCTCGGCCTCCTCGATCGCCTCGGCCTGTAGCTCCCCGACATTTACCGCCTTGCGTCCGAAGAACTGGAGGGAGGTCTCTCCAGTTCTTCGGACGCAAGGGGTTCACAGGGTGGTGGTTTGGAGGATGACGTTGGTGACCAGGGCGGGGTTGTCGTTCATCGGGACGTGGCCGCTGGCGGGGAGGGGGACGATGCGGGCGCCGGGGATCTGGCGGTGGGCCCGGGTGGACTGGCTCGGGGGGAGGACGCGGTCGTTGGTGCCCCAGGCGATGGTGACCGGGATGCCCGGGACGTCGCCCTC
The DNA here is from genome assembly GCF_035687465.1 of Kribbella sp. Lineage (NCBI taxonomy): Bacteria > Bacillati > Actinomycetota > Actinomycetes > Propionibacteriales > Kribbellaceae > Kribbella > Kribbella sp. The sequence continues at coordinate 20,645 of NZ_DASRXP010000289.1, read as the reverse complement.
GAAGGTGATGCCGGAGCGGCCCAGCCGGAGTACTCGATCGAAGGCCGGCGCGGCGGCCATGGCGGCGGTTTCCGCGATCACCGCTTCGGGACTGCGCTGGCCCGGGCGGTGGTAGATCATGCCCGTCATCAGCCGACGGCCGGCCGCGGTGCGCGCCATCCGGCGTACGGTCGCGGGTGGGGTGCGGCAGGCGACTCGGTGCATGCTGTTCAGGACGTTCAGCGCCCAGGCGCGCTGGCGGGGAGTCCACAGTCCGGCCGGGGAGAACGCGGTGACCGAGCGGACCAGACCGAGCTGGCCCAGCCGGAGAGCGATCAGACCGCCCATCGAGTTGCCGGCCACGTGCGGCCGGTCCAGATCGAGGGCCTCCGAGAAGGCCTGGACCGCGCGGACGTAGCTGTCGACCTCGTCCGGGACGCCAGGCGGTACGTCGGGAGACTCGCCGAAGCCCGGGAAGTCCAGCGCGATCACGTCGCGCGACTCCGCCAACCGGTCCAGCACCGGGTCCCACGCCTGGCGGTGGTGACCGATGCCGTGCAGGAGCAGCAGGGGCGGTCCGGCGCCCTTGCGGTCGTAGGCGATCTCCACGCCCGGGACGCCGTCCACGGTCACGCTCGCGGTTGCGCTCATGACTTCATGGTGACCACGCGGTGCCGTCTTGTCCGCGTGACATGGCCGATGTCACATTCCTGCTGTTCGGTAACAGCGCGTCAGTAGGCGTCGACGTCGCTGGTCGAGGCGTTGCCCAGCGAGCTCGGCCGCAGGTCGACCTTCCAGCCCTCGTTCCGGCCGAAGCCGTCGTCGAACTTCGAGAAGCTGCAGTCGGTGCTGAACTGGCGGCGCTTGGCGTTCCAGTCCAGCCCGCTCTTGAAGTAGATGTGGTACTTCCCGCCGATCCGGCTGATCGTCGCGGTCTTCTTCGCCTGCACGTACATCATCAGGTGCGGCTTGGCCGGCGGCTGGCCGTCGGTGACCACTGACACCGCGACGTCCCGGTCGGTGCCGTTCGTCACCTGCAGCTGGCCGGATCCCCGCGACCCCGAACGGACCAGGAGGTCGCCGTTCGACGGGCGCTGGTCGGGTGGTTCGGGCCCGAGGTTCGGCAGCGTCGTACCGAAGCGGAGGCCGACCTTGCGCAGTGGCGCGACCGCGCTCGCCAGGTCGGCGGTCAGCTTCCGCTGGACGGCCTGCGAGGTGTAGACGACCCCGCCACACCTGGCGTTGAGATCGACGTTGTCGGCCTGGGCGCCGGTCAGCGAACTGGACGCCGCCCTGAGTCGCGCCTGCAGAGTCTTGTTCGCCGCGACCGCGTTCGCCGGCACCTTCAGCGCGGCCACTGTCGCGGCCTCGGTGGTCAGCGTCTCGGCCAGATCGCTCATCGCGTCGCTCAGGTTCTCCGCGCTTCTCGCGGTGGTGAGCGCGCGGACGTCCGCCGCCAGGTGCTGATCGACCTGCGTCAGACTCGCCTGGTACTGCGCTGCCGTCAGCGGCCCGGGTGGTTTCGGTGGCGTTGTCGGTTTGACGGTCGTCGGCCGCGACGCGGACTGCGTGCTCGCGGCTGCGGCCCCGTCATCCGAGGCACTCCCACAACCGGTCGCGAGTCCGAGCAGAGCTACCCCGACGCATGCGGACAGAATCTTCCTCACGATGCCCCCCAGGCCTCGATTTCCCCTTACCGGAAGCCTAAGCGGCAAAGGTCTCCGCAGCGAGCCGAAAGGCGGTTACGGACGCGGCGTCGGCCGGACGAAGGGAAAAGCGAGGGTGGCCCGGATGTTCTGGCCGGTCAGCAGCATCATCACCCGGTCGACACCGAGGCCGAGTCCACCGGTCGGCGGCATCGCGTACTCCAGCGCGCCCAGGAAGTCCTCGTCCAGCGACATCGCCTCGGGATCACCAGCGGCCGCCTTCAGCGACTGTTCGGTCAGCCGGCGCCGCTGCTCGACGGGATCCACCAGCTCCGAATACGCAGTACCGATCTCCGCGCCGTAGGCGACCAGATCCCATCGCTCGGCCAGCCGCGGGTCGTCCCGGTGCTTGCGGGTCAACGGCGAGGTCTCCACGGGGAAGTCGGTGTAGAAGGTCGGCACGGTCGTCGCAGGCTCGACCAGTTCGTCGTAGAGCTCAAGGACCAGCTCGCCCGCGGACAGGTCGAACGCCGCGTGAACCCCATGATCCGCACAGAGCTCCCGCAGCCGCGGCGCCGGCGTACCGGCATCGATCGGTACTCCGGTCGCGCGGCTGACCGCCTCGTGCACGGTGACGACGGGCCACTCCCCGGAGATGTCGATCTCGCCCTGCGGCCGCAGTATCACCGGCTTGCCGAACACCGCGGTGGCGGTCTCGATCAGCAGTTCCCGGGTCAGCTCCCGCATCACGTTGTAGTCGGCGTACGGCTGGTAGGCCTCGACCGAGGTGAACTCCGGGTTGTGCGTCCCGTCGGCACCCTCGTTGCGGAAGTTCCGGTTCAGCTCGAAGACCTTGCCGAGCCCGCCGACGGTCAGCCGCTTGAGGAACAGCTCGGGCGCGATCCGCAGGTACAGCTCGGTGTCGTAGGCGTTGATGTGGGTCACGAACGGCCGCGCGTTGGCCCCGCCGTGCACCGCCTGCAACATCGGCGTCTCCACCTCGATGAACCCGCGCGACTCGAAACCGTTGCGCAGGGCCCGTACTGCGGTACTTCGGTACTGCAGCATCTGCAGGGACTCCGGGTTCATCACCAGATCCAGGTGGCGCTGGCGGACCCGGGCCTCCGGATCGGTGAAGCCCTTCTGCTTGTCCGGCAACGGATGCAGGCACTTCGCGGCCATCAACCAGTCGCTCGCCGCGACCGACAGCTCGCCGCGGCGGGTGGTGACCACCTCGCCCGTGATGCTCACGTGGTCGCCGATGTCGACCAGCTTCCGCCAGTTCGCCAGCTGGACCGGACCGCACGAGTCGGCGGTCAGCATCACTTGGAGAGAGGTCGATCCGTCCTGCAGCTGTGCGAAAGCAAGACCACCGTGGTTTCGCAGCCGCATCACCCGGCCTGTGATGGAGACCTGCTGGCGGGTGTGGTGGTCGGCGGGAAGGTTCGCGTGCAGGGCCCGGATTCGTTCGAGTGTGTCGGTCCGGGGCACCGTGACGGGATACGGGTCGATGCCAGCAGCAACTAGCTCGTCCAGCTTGGCACGGCGGATCCGCTCCTGCTCGGTGAGCTTGCGCTCCGGCAGGGCGGGCCGGAGCAGCTCGTGCTCCTGCTCGCGGACGGCCGTGGCGAAGCGTCCGCCGTCGGAGGCCATGATCGCGTGCCGCTCGGCGGTCTTCGCTGTGTCGACGCGGGTCCACGGGCGAGGTGCGGGCAGGAACCCCTCGGCGGTGCCGGCGGCAAGCAAGACCTGCGCCAGCGAGGCTCCCCGGGAATAGCAGATCAGCCTAGGCGACCATCGAGGCAGATACTTCTCGTTCGACTGGTACAGGCTCTCCAATTGCCAGAACCTCGAAGCCGCCGTCAGCAACGCGTTCGTCAATCGCAGGACGGGACCGGCGCCGACCCGTTCGGCGTCACTGAAGATCTCCCGGAACATCGCGAAGTTCAACGAGACGTGATGCACGCCCAGGTCGGCGCTGGCATCGACCAACGCGGTGACCATGAACTCCATCAGCCCGTTCACCGACTCGGGATCACGCCGCATCAGATCCAGCGAGACCCCCCGCACGCCCCAGGGCACGAACGAAAGCAGCCCTCGTACTACGCCGTCGGCGTCGCGCGCGATCACCATCACGCACCGCGCGTCGGCGGGATCGCCGAGCCGCCCGAGGGCCATCGAGAATCCTCGCTCGGTCTGGGCGCCACGCCATCGCTCGGCCAGGTCGACGTACTGCGCCAGGTCGGCGGGCGCCAGATCCCCATGCCGGACGACCTCGGCGTGGTAGCCGGCTCGCTGGGCCCGGGTGACCGCCTGCCGGACCGGGCGCATGGTCCGGCCTTCCAGGGTGAAGTCGGCGACGTCGATGATCGCCTCGTCGCCCATGTTCAGGGCTCGCAGTCCCTCGTCGACGTACGCGTGGGCCGCCTCCTCGCCGGCGGACAACACCGCGGGGGACCAGCCGTACGTCCGGGCTTCCGCGAGCCAGCGTTTGATCGCGCCGGGCCAGGCCGCGGGATCACCGAGCGGGTCGCCACTGGCGAGGCTGACCCCGTTGACCACCCGATAGGCGATCGCGGCCCGTGCGTCGGGGGAGAACACGACTGCCTTGTCGCGCCGCGTCGCGAAGTACCCGAGTGAGTCGCGTTCGCCGTACTCGAGCAGCAGCAGCCGGCGGACCCCGAGTTCCTCGAGCTGGCTCAGGTAGCGGACCCGGCGGACGGAACGCAGGAAGATCGCGAACGCGATCACCAGGGAAGCCGCCGAGATGGTGCCGACGGTCAGCCCGACCCAGCCATGCCCCTCGTGGCCGGAGCCCATCCGGTACCGGCTCTGACCGAGGACGGCCAGGAGGGCCCCGACGATCTTCTCCCGCTGACCGTGCAGGGTGTGCGGGAAGAGCTGGGTCAGGGTGATGCTGACCGCGACCGAGACCAGCAGGCCGGCGACCAGGGCGAGAACCGACAGCCGCCTGGTACCAGGGGCCAGTCGGGCGGGGAACGCGCCGCGGATCCGCCACAGCAGCACGATCAGCAGGGCGATCACCACCACCTGGGCGATGGCGAACACCAGGTCCTGGCTCGTCGTCTCACCGAACTCAGCGCGCAGCGACTCGTCCTCCGGGTAGGCGAGCCGGGCTGCCGTGAGCCCGGCCTCGGCAAGCCAGCCGAGCAGCCACAGCGCCTGGAAGACGAGCAGCACCCAGAGCAGCGCCGCTCGTTTGCCGCGCAGCAGGGCGCTGCCGATCACGGTGAGGTAGACGGCCGAGAAGACGGTATGGCCGGCCGGGATGCCGAAGAACGAGAACGCCAGTTCGACCTTCTTGACCAGCGACGGCGCGAAGAGATGCAGAACGATGGCCAGTGACGACCAGACGGCCGCGGCGACGACGATTCTCCCGACCCAGACCGCTGCGCGGTGCTGCCACTGCGGGACGTCCTGTTCCGATGACACGCAGCGATCATCCCACCGACGGCGTTCGGACAGCGCAACCTGTCGATCCGCGGCGCCGGCGCACCGTCCACTCCCTAAGGGCGAGCCTCAGGCGGGGGTGGTGAGGGCGGGCGTGGGGAGTTTGCGCTGCCAGACCTCGTCGAGGGCCATTCGCATCGCACCGGTGACGACCGCGTCCTCGGCGAGGGCCGAGAGCTCCAGCTTCGGGTGGTTCAGCGTGAGCAGGCGAAGCTGGTCCGAGATGGCGTCGAGCAGTACTGCGCCGGCTCGTGCCACACCGCCGCCGATCACCACGGCGGTCGGGTCGAGCACCAGTACTGCGGGCGCCAGGGCCCGGGCGAAGTCGCGGGCCACCTGCTGCACAACCGCCTGAGCCACCGGGTCGCGCTCTGCCGCCGCCGCGAAGACGTCCGCGGTGTCCAGCTGATCCCGTCCGAGCTCTGCCAACCGCGAGTCCGGGTTGTCGAGCACTGCCTGTCGCCCGAGTGCCGCGATGGCCTCCGAACCGACAGCGCGTTCCAGCGGTCCGCGGCTGTCCTCGGGGTTGATCACGTCGTCCGGACCGGTCGCGATGAAGCCGATCTCGCCCGCCGCACCCGTACCCCGGTGCAACCGGCCGTCGATCACGATGCCGGCACCGAGCCGCTCACCCCACTGCACGGCGAGCAGAGTCCCGGTGCCACCCCGGGCCGCGGCGATGGCCAGTGCGGCCAGGTTCGCGTCGTTGTCGAGCATCACCGGGCAGTCGAGCAGGCTGCGGACGTGCTTGGTCAGGTCGATCGCGGACCAGCCCGGCACGCTCGGGACCAGCTGGACCCGGCCGGTGTGCTCGTCCACGATGCCAGGGCTGGCGGCGACCGCGGCCGCGATGTCCTCGGCCGGCACCTCCGCCTCGGCGAGTGCCTCGGTGATGACCTCGCTGATCACCCCGAGCAGTTCCTGGGCGGTCCACCCGGGCCCGGAACGGCGTACCAGGGAGAGCTTGCGGCCGGCCAGGTCGGAGACGCCGACCGTGACACGGTGCGGGCCGACGTCCAGGCCGAGCACCGGCGCGGCGCGACCGCGCAGCGAGACGCGGATGGCCGGGCGGCCGAGCGAGCGGTCCGCCGAATCCGGGCCGTGCTGCTGCAGCCAGCCGGCGTCCAGCAGTTCGTCGACCGCCTGTGCCACGGTCGGTCTGGCCAGACCGGTGCGTTCCACCAGTTCGGCGACGCGCAGTGGTGCCGGTGCCGAGCGGCGGACCGCATCCAGCACAGCGGCGACGTTGATCCGCCGCAGCATCGTCGTACCGCCGCCGCCGACCGTTCCCTTGCTCATGTCCGACCCCTTGCCTGCCACTCGCCCATCTTATATATAAAGCGAGCGTTCATAAATTATCCCTGCCGCTTGCGCGCGCCGCCAGCAGCGACCTGGGACACCGGGGGCGGGCGGGCGCCCCGAAATCCGTGAGTCGACAACTATCACTGTCCGGGCTGCCTGGCACCCAGCACACGCACGCGCCCGGGGATCAGTCCTGCAACACCGTCCGGGCGAAACTGCTCAGCGCCTCACGATCGGGTTGCCGGGTCTTGGTCATCAGGCTGGCGACGTGCTTCTCCACGGTACGGGGAGAGATGTGCAGCCGCGAAGCGATCGACTTGTTGCCGATCCGGTCGACGAGCAGCATGCAGACCTCGTACTCGCGGCTGGTGATACCCATCTGCCGCAGGTGCGCGGGGACCTGATCGGTACCGGTCCGCCGCTGCGAGACCGTCGCTCCGAGCTGGCGCAACATACTGCGGCACACACCGGCGACGGCGGCCACTTCCGCGTTGTGGAAGTAGTCCTCGGCCTGCCGCAGCCAGGTGATCGGGTCACCCCAGCCGTCCGCGTGCGCGGGCTCCGCCACCAGGCGCAGCCCGAGGTGCCGGGCCATCGGGTAGATCGAGGATGTCTCCTGAGCCTCGGCAACCTTCGCCACGGCCTCCACCCTACGGCCGTCCCGTCCCAGCAGAACGGCGTGCGCCAACTCCACGAACTGCCGGTTCCACCGCATCCCGCTGGCCGCCGTCGCGGTCACCGCCTCGAAGTGGGCCCACCCGTTCCGGCCAGCCAGTACTCCGAGCAGCAGGCCGACCCCATCCTTCCCGGCCATGTGGAACTTGGTCGGGTTCTGCGCGTCGTACGCCAGCGCCTGAGCCATCTCGGATTCCGCCAGCTCGCGGTTCTCCTCGAGCAGTGCGCAGAAGGTCCGGGCCATCCCGTAGGACAACGGCAACTCGTGCGAGGCCCGTTCGCCGTACGCCGCCAGCTCGGAAAGAATCTCCGCCATCGCGGCCCGACGGCCCTGATGACCGGCCAGCACTGCCTTGGTCACCAGCACGTACGGCGCGCCGCGGCTGAGCTTGAGCCGCCGGGTCACCTCGAGGCATTCCTCGATCATCAGGGCAGCCCGGTCGTACTCGCCCCGCAGTACCGCTTGCTGGGCAAGGACACGGTCGACCTCGTAGGCGCTGGGGATCGCGCCGATCTTCAGCGCCTGCTGCTTGGCGGCCTCCAGCTCGGCGACGCTGCCATCGGCCAGGCAGATCGAACCGGCTTGGAAGATGTGCGCGACCACGCGCTGCAGTCCCATGTTGTTGTCCGTGGCGACCTGCCGGGCCTGCTGGAAGTAGCGGATCGACTGCCCGAGGTCGTGCTCGCGGGCGAGGATGCCCAGCAGCTGCCAGGCATCCGCTTCGACCGCCGGAAGGTTCGCACGCTTGGCGGCCTCGGCGGCGCGGGCACCGAGCGCGGCTGCCGACTTGAGCCGGCCGGGACTCGTCCTGGTCATCTCCAGTGCGGCCGCGATCGCGTCCAGCGGCGCCAGGTCCGCATCGGCCGGCTCTTGACCGAGGAGGGAGCGCGCGGTGGCCACATGGCTGATCGCCGACGCCCACCGGCCCGCGGTGTGCTCGAACTCGGCCAGCCGGACGTGCAGGGCCGCTACCCGGCGGCTGTCGAGGCCGGCTCCGGCCAGGTTGTCGATCGTCTCGGTGCGGGCCGCCGGATGCTCGAACTGACCTGTCTCGCCCAGCGCGAGCACCAGGGCACCGAGCACGCCGGCCCGATAACCGACGTCTGGGTCGCCGGTCAGCAAGGTGTACGCGCGGTCCAGCAGGTTCACCGCGGTTCCCATCGAGCCCTCGTCGAACGACCGCCGCCCGGTCTCGGCGAACAACCTCGCAGCCCGGCCGACGTCCCCGCCGGCCTCGGCCAGTTCGCCGACCATCGGGGACCACTCGCCGGGCAACCCGGGATGCAGGGTTTCGACCGCATCCGCACACCGTCGGGCCAGCGCCGCGCGCTCGGTCGGGTTGAGCCCGGCGAGCAGCGCCTCGGCGGTCAGCGGATGGCGGAACGCGTACCAGTCGGGCACGGGCTCGTCCGGGCCGACCAGCTGGGCGGCCAGCCCGGCGCGCAGGGTGGCCAGCAGTTGGCGCTCGCCGATACCGCTGGCCTGCCGGACCACGCTGAGCGGGAACCGGTGACCGAGCACGGCCGCCAGCACCAGGAGTTCGCGGGACTCGGGGCCGAGCTGATCGGTACGGCTGCTGATACTGCGGACCACCGCGGCCGGGATCGTCATCCGCAGGTCGTCGACGACCTGGACGCTCCCGTCCGACGAAGCCAGCAGTTGCCCGGACCGGCTCGCCTCCTGCAGCAACTCCTCGACGATGAAGGGAATCCCGGCGCTGTCGGCCCACAGCCGTTCGGCGAGCTGGTCGGGGACGGCGTCCGGAGCGACCTCGAGCTTGGTGGCGGCGAGCTCGCGGACGTCCGCGCGGTTGAGCGGCCGCAGCTCGATCAGGGTCGCGGCTCCCCGCTGCTGGGCCAGTTGTGCGAGCTCCGCGGCGGGACAGCGCTCCGACCGTACTGTTGCGACCAGAGCGATCGGCTGGTCCTCCAGGTTGTCGAGCAGGTACTCGATCACCGCCAGCGTTTCGGGGTCCGAACCCTGCAGATCCTCGAGCACGAGCAGGCAGCCACGGTCACGCCCGACCAGTTCGAGCAGCCGGAGCACCGCCTCGCCCAGCACCACCGTCGAGATCGCGTTGTCCGAAGAGTCGCCGTAGTCCCAGTCCGGCACCAGCCGGCCGAGCACCCGGCGGTACGGTCCCAGCTTCTCGGGGTCGGGCATTTCTCCCCGGCGGACCAGCGACAGCAGCGCCTCGGCGAACGGGCGGAAGGCCACTGTGGTGCCGATCGCGCCGACCCGGCCACGCAACGTGACCATGCTGTGGTCGAGGGCGTCGGCAGTGCCGACCGCGGCGAGCCGGCTCTTCCCGATCCCGGGCTCGCCGATGAGAAAGACCGCACCCCCGCGGCCGGCACGCGTCGCCGTCAGCAGGTGGTCGAGCTGAGTGATCTCCTCGTCTCTGCCGACCACTCCAGGCGCATGGGTCTGCATGGCTGCAAACTCTAATCGCGGGTCGGTGCGGTCGCAGTCCGAAGGTTCGCTCCGATCACCGGTCGCCGGCCGGCTCCAGCAGACCAGGCGCCTGCTGGAACCGACCGGCATCCGGCGATCGGAGCGGGAATCAGTTCGCTAGATCGTGGTGTCGGTCGATGCGCCCGCCAGTACGGCCTGCATGGCCAGGGCCGCGGCGCTGGCGCCGGCGACCAGCCCCAGGGCGCGGGCGCCGACCTTGGTCCGCATCGGCAGCGTGACGGGACCGATCGGATCGTCGTGCTCGGCGTCTGCCTGCCGCAGGTCGAGGTTGTGGTCGTGCAGGTGCTGGGCGGTCATGGTGTAACCCCTGTCAGGTGATGGCCGGGCCGGTGCGGTAGTAGGCGCTCCCGGCCGGCGGATGGCTCCTGCAGCAGGACGGACGGGATCTGCCCGTGGAAACCGAGGCGGAGCATGCCGTAGCCGATCCCTGCCAGCCCGGTCAGCAGACCGGGAGAAGGAACGGCTCGCGGCGTACCGCAGTGCGGCCCGTACTGCTGTACTGCGGCGAGCACCAACCCGGCCCGCCGGCGCCGGACTGCCTCAGCGGCTGGATGCTCGCGGTCGGCGAGCCACAGCAGTGGCTCCACCGTGCCGAGCTCGCCGTGACACAGACTCGTGTCGGCGAGCACCGGACGTTCTGCTTCGGTCTTCAGGTACTTGCCGAGCTCCACGGGCACACCGGCGCTGAGCCGGGCCAACGTGGTCCCCGCAGTTCCTGAGCACCAACCGGCATCGACAGGCTCGTCCCGCCGATCCAGTTCGACTGCAACCTTCGCAGCCTCGGCGTACTTGTCTCCAGGTACGCCGTACTGCCCCAGAGCGAAGGCGATTCCCTCATACCCGCGGGCGAATCCGGCAGCCGGTGCAGGCGTCAGCAGCTCCACAGCGGCAACCAGCTCGTCGGCGTAGCGTGCCGCAAGCCGTGCAGCACCAGGGATCCCCTGTACTGCGACCAGCCCGCCGGCAGCACCTTCTCCGTAGTTGGGGAAGTCGTCGGGCGCAAGGCCTTCCATGACCTCCAGCGCATCCGCGACGCACCGGGTGAGGTCGGAGTCGCCCAGGAGGTGGCTCAGGCGGTTCAACCCGTAGGTGATTCCGCCGAGGCCGTACAGTCCGGGTCCGACGGCCTGCGCGGACTCCGGGTTCGCGGCAAGCTTCTCCAGGAGTCGCGGGATCGGGCGGATCGCGTCACTGGCGAGCTCGCAGTACTTGCTGGCTCCGGTGAGGACGCCGACCTGCGCCAGGAACAGCGCAGTACCGGTGTAGCCGTAGGAGATGCCTGCGCCCATCGGGAGGACGGCCCAGTGGTGGTCGTCTAGTAGTTCGAGGCCGAGCCAGTTCGCGGGTCCGCCGCTGGTGCCGACGACCTGGGCCATGATCTCGTCGGCGAGGTCGGTGGCCGCGGCGAGCAGCCGCTCGGGATCGGCTTCCGCAGCGCCGAGCCCGGGCCGGACCGCGGTAGTGGCGTGAATCACAGGCTCCGGCCGGGTGGCCAGGCAGGCGGAGATCACCCACTTCTGACGGTGCTCGTCGATCTCACCCATCGCCAGGAGCTTCGCCTCGACGGTCTCGAGTCCCTTGGCCGCCAGGAGATCCGGCACCCGGGAGCCGTCCGCAGCCCAGACATCACGGCTGTCCGGCCGCGCGGTGAACAGGGGGATGTCGCCCGTCCACAGCTCGGCCAGTTCGAACGGAACGAGTGGTCGCAGCTCCTCGTCGGCGTCCCAGAGCAGGTCGAGCAACTGGCTGTGACCGCTCGCGTCGCGTAGTGCGTCCGGATGGGTCGACTCGTCCAGCAGCGTCGCGTAGAGGTTGGACGGCCTGGCGACATAGCGGATCTCGTCTTGCGCGCAGGCGGCCAGCAGACCGTCTGCGCCCAGCAGTTCGTCGCGGTGCCGGGCGATCGCCTCATACGCGGTCCGGAACCCTGCTAGCAAGGAGGCCTCGTGGTCCCGTGGTTCTGTCACGGCACCCTTCAGCTGGGGCCGGTTGGGGCGGCCCATGGTCGTACCCGGCCGACGGACCAGGCGCATGGAGTCGAGGCCGGCGTCTGCCCAGTCGACCACGCTGTGAGGAGCCGTACTGCCCTCGTCGCCACCCACGCCCGACAGGTCGGCGACACCGTGCTCACCGGTCACCAGCAACGGGAGCAGCGCAGTCCGCGAGACCGAGCTGAGCAAGGCGATGTAGGCCGGGTCGCGGCTGAGGGCACCGCTGGCCATCATGCTCGGGTGGAACAAGGTCTCGACGTCCACGAGCACCGGCTGGTCGCCATCGGCGATCAGGTTCTCGCAGTGCATGTCCGTGCCGTCCAGCACATACAGCAGGGCAAGGAGTGCGCCCTGCCGCTGGTAGAATCGGCGTACGTCGGACAGGTCCTTGCAGGCGTTGTGCGGGATGAATTCGAGCCAGCCGTAGCCCGGGCGCCGTAGTACGTGGACTGTCTTGACCGTCAGGTCGGTCTTCGAGTTCAGCCAGCCGACCAGGTCGTTGAAGTGCGCGTGCAGGTCGAGCGACCTGGGCTTGTAGACCAGCTGGCGTCCGTCCTGAAAGGTGAGGGTGGCGGTGCAGCGCCCGCCGCGGTGCGGATCGCCCCCGGGCTCGACGCGAGTCAGGACACCGGGATCGTCACCGCCCAGGAGTTCACCGACCAGCTGCTCGCGGTCCTCAGCGAGGCGGGCCAGCAGCTCGAGGTGACCCTCGACCGCCTGCCGGCACGCCTCGCCCAGGACCCGGGCCAGCACTGGGTAGGCGGCCAGGAACTCCGCCAGCTCGCTCCCTCCGACGAGCCGGTGGGTGAAGTCGAGAAACCGCTCGGCCGGGGTGGCGCCGGTCAGGTCGCCGCGGTGCCGGGCGCGGGCGAGCTCCCGCACCAGGGTGCGGGACGCCAGCCTGACCAGGCGAAGGCCGAGTCCGTGGAGGAACTGCTCGCTGACCGCACCGGTCTGTCCGGCCGCGGCCAGGTCCTGCCGGGCCGATGCGAGCAGCGGTTCGAGGCACCTGACCATGGCCTGCTGCCAGTCACCCGTCGCGGGTGTGGAGGTGGTCACAGTCGACGTACTGCGCTCGACGTACTCCGCCCAGGCCGGCATCGTCCGGCCGAGTTCATGCGGACCGATCCCCGCGGACCACCAGGCTTTCGGCGGACCGGTCGGGGGAGCTTCGATGGGCGCGGAGTCGAGCACGCCGTCAGCGTGACACCGTGCGACGCCGCAGACATGGGTAGGAAGCCCCCATATTTCTTGCTCTCCGGAAGCCGCTCGAAGTTGGGGGCACAACCCCCATGTGGGGAAGGCTTGCAAGTGTCACGGTGAGCGTGTGCACAACTACGCTCCCGGCCTACCGGTCTCAGCCCACTCGGTGCTCGACGTCGTACCGCAGCTGGCCGGCCAGTCCGCGGCAGCCGCACTCCGGGAGACTGCTGAGGTTGCGCAGGCCGCAGACGACCTGGGCTATCGCCGCTTCTGGCTTGCGGAACACCATGGAGTGCGGGGGAGCGGCAGTGCCAGCCCAGCCGTGCTTGCCGCGATACTGGCCGCTCGGACCGACCGGATCCGGTTGGGCTCGGGTGGTGTGCAGTTGACGAACCACCAGCCGCTGGTCGTGGCCGAGCAGTTCGCTGCGCTGGGTGCGGCGTATCCGAGCCGGATCGATCTCGGTGTCTGCCGGGCCGAGACGGTTCCTCCAGGCACGGCCGCTGCGCTGGGGTGGAGCGAGGCTGCGAGGGATACGTTCGCGCAGCGGCTGGATGAGGTCTGCGGGTTCCTCCAGGACGGACTGCCGGGGCTGGCCCCGGTGGGAGATGTTCGGCTCGCGCTGGCTGGGTTGCCGCCGCCTGTGTTCGTGCTGGCGGACAACCCGGGCGCTGCGCAGGTGGCCGCAGTACGGGGGCTGCCGGCGTTCCTTGCTCATCACCGGGCCGCCTCTGTCACGTTGGCGGCTGCGGCGGCGTACCGGGACGGCTTCGAGCCGACCGGGCCGGCCGGGAAGCCTTATCTCGGGGTGTCAGTGGCTGTGGTTGCCGCGGACACCGATGAGGAGGCGCTGGTCCGGCTGACGGAGTACGTGCGGACGAAGGCGCGACTGACCTCGGCCCCGCGGCGGGCCACACCGACCGAGCTGCTCGAACGGCTGGAGCCCCCGATCACCGGACGCGAGCGGGCCAAGGCCGAGCGCTTGCTGAACGATCCCGGCCACATCATCGGCTCTCGGGCCACCGTGGTCGCGCGGCTGGGTGCGCTGGCGGCCAATACTGCCGCTGACGAGGTCATGCTGGTTCCGCTCGCCTTCGACGGGCTGATCCGCTCGTCCATCCTCAGGACCGTCGCGACCGGCCTGAGCCGGGCAGTCCGCACCGTCCCACGCCCCGCCCCGCACTTCGTCGCCACTGCCTGAACCACATCCTGAACCGCCTCACCCGGTCGGCCTAAGGTGGAGATGCCGACTAGCGAAAGGCGATGGTGATGTCGCGGGAGCAGGAAGTCCTCAAGGCGTGTCCGACCGAGCTCTTCATCGCCGGCAAGTGGCGACCGGCCGAGGGCGGCAAGGCCCTCGCCGTCGAGGACCCGGCCACCGGTACGACGCTGTGCGACGTGGCTGATGCCAGTCCCGCGGACGGTGTGGCCGCGCTGGATGCCGCTGTCGCCGCGCAGGCCGAGTGGGCCGCGACGCCGCCGAGGGACCGCGGCGAGATCCTGCGGAGAACCTACGAGCTGATGACAGCGCAGGCCGATGACCTGGCGCTGCTGATGACGCTGGAGATGGGCAAGCCGGTCGCGGAGTCGAAGGCGGAGATCGCCTACGCGTCGGAGTTCTTCCGCTGGTTCGCCGAGGAGGCGGTCCGGATCGACGGCGGCTACCAGGTCGCGCCCAACGGCAAGGGCCGCGTCCTGGTGATGCGGCAACCGGTCGGTCCCTGTCTGCTGATCACGCCGTGGAACTTCCCGGCCGCGATGGGCGCCCGGAAGATCGGCCCGGCCGTCGCCGCGGGCTGCACGATGGTGGTGAAGCCGGCCGCGCAGACGCCGTTGTCGATGCTGAAGCTGGCCGACCTGATGACCGAGGCGGGACTGCCGCCCGGCGTACTGAACGTGGTCACGACCAGCGACGCGGGCGGCGTGATGGAACCGCTGATCCGTGACGATCGGACCCGCAAGCTCTCCTTCACCGGCTCCACCCCGGTCGGGGTGAAGCTGCTCGAGCAAGCTGCCGGCCAGGTGTTGCGGACCAGCATGGAGCTCGGCGGCAACGCGCCGTTCCTGGTCTTCGAGGACGCCGACCTGGACAAGGCGGTCGAGGGGGCGATGCTCGCCAAGATGCGCAATGGCGGCGAGGCGTGTACGGCGGCGAACCGGATCTATGTGCACTCGTCCGTGATGACGCAGTTCGCCGCGAAGCTGACCGAACGGATGGCGGCGCTGAAGGTCGGCCGGGGCACCGAGGAGGGTGTCGAGGTCGGCCCACTGATCGACGGCAAGCAGCGCGACAAGGTCAAGGACCTGGTCGACGACGCCATCGCTCAAGGAGCTCAGGTGCTGACCGGCGCATCGATTGCCGAGGGCAACGGCTACTTCTACCCGCCGACGGTGCTGGCCGACGTCCCGAAGACCGCACGCCTGCAGAAGGAGGAGATCTTCGGCCCGGTTGCTCCCCTCACCGCCTTCGAGGATGAGGACGAGGCCGTCGCGATGGCCAACGACACCGAGTTCGGCCTGGTCTCCTACCTGTTCACCCAGAACCTCAGTCGTGCCCTCCGAGTCAGCGAGCGCCTGGAAACCGGCATGATCGGCCTCAACCAGGGCATCGTCTCCAACCCCGCCGCCCCCTTCGGCGGCGTCAAACACTCCGGCCTCGGCCGCGAAGGCGGCCCGATCGGCATCGACGAATACCTCGAAGTCAAATACCTCGCCGTCTCCCTCGACTAACCACAACGTCCGAAGAACCTTGGCCTATAGCGCAAGGTTCTTCGGACGCTGTGGGCTATTCGGTGAGCCAGGACTTGATGGTGTCCGAGTCGGGGCGGGGGGAGGTGCCGATGGCGTGGGGGACGAAGCGGGCGTAGTAGTCGGTGATGGGGCCGTCGGACTCGCGGACCATCATGCCGGCGGCGACGCCGTCGATCACCCAGCTGCCGATCACCGCGCGGTTGCCCTCGTACGACGGGAGTGGGTGCCACTCCTGGTAGATCATCGTGTCGGTGGCGTACGGACCGTCCTGGACGTGGTCCTCGGGGGCGGCGATCGTGTGGATCCGGATGTTGCTGCCTTCTCTTCCCTGCAAGGGTTTAGCGACCCATTCGAGCAGGTCGCCCGGCGATCCGAAGTACGCGGGCAGCAGGTTCGGGTGGTCCGGGTACAGCTCCCACAGCACCGGCAGGATCGCCTTGGTGGACAGCATCGTCTTCCAGATCGGCTCGATCCACTGCACCGGTTCGCGCTCGACGCCGGCCAGCAGGTACCGGCCGAACTCCTCGTCGAGCATGTCCTCCCACGGGTAGAGCTTGAACGCGGTCCGGATCTTCCGCCCGCCCCAATCCACGAACGCCCGCTGCGCCGACTCCCAGCCGAGGTCCTCGATCTCATGCCCGTACGTCGCCAGTCCCGCCATCGCCGCCGTGTCCCGCAGGTAGGCGACCGTCATCGCCTCCTCGCCGGTGGTCTCGGCGCCCGAGTTGAAGAAGTGCGCCTCGTTACCGGGGAAGGCGCCGGCCGCGAGCCGCTCGGCCCACCACTTGACCAGCCGGTCGTGCACGGAGTTCCACTGGTCGCCCTCCGGGAACACGTCTTCCAGCCAGTTCCACTGGATCACCGCGGACTCCAGCAGCCCGGTCGGGGTGTCGCCGTTGATCTCCAGCATCTTCGGCTCGACGCCGTTCCAGGCAAGGTCGAACCGCGCATAGACGGAGAGGTCCTCCCGCTTCAGCGACTGCTGCACGAGCGACAGGGTGCCGGACGCCAGACCGAGTTGGTCGTCACTGAACCGGCCCACCATCACCGAGGCGGCGTGCTTGCACATCGCGTAGAGCTCCTCGGTGACGCGTTCGAGGTGCAGCACCTCGTCCATCGTCACCTCGTACCAGGCGCTCTCGTTCCAGTACGGCCGCTCGGTGCCGTCCGGCATGTCCGTCATCGGGAACACCAGGCCCTGCTCGACGACCTTGTCCCGCCAGTCCGGCCGCGGCTTGATCGCGTGCCGCCACATCAGCCGCCAGAGCTCCCCTTGACCGACTTGCCGAACCCGCCGCGGCTGATGGTGCCGATGTCACCGCCGCCCGGATCCAGGCCGCCCCGCTTGATCGTCGGCGACCCGCTGGTGCCGGTTCCGGCGGGCCGGCTCTGCGGGATCGTGTAGGTGCCGTTGCCGGCGTTGTAGCGACCACCGATCGGCGGGACCAGGGCGCCGCCCCGGGTGGCCATGTAGAACCAGAAGAACCCGGCACCCGACCCGTGGTACTCGCGCTCGTCCTTGCAGTTGTCGTCACTCGCGCGCTGGTCGGTCTGCGGGTCGACGCAGATCGCGGCGTAGTCGGGCTGGTCGTCGTCGTTCGAGCAGCCGGTCAGCGAGGCGGCGACCAGCGCCGTCAGGCCGAGGGTGATCCCGGCACTGCGCATCCGTCGCTCGGTCACGCTCTTTCCTCCCCCTCGGGGTGCGGTTTCATCGAGAACATGATGGCCGCACCAACCACCATCGTTACACCCACGACAACCAGGGGGCCGGTTCCCACGTCGGCGACCGCCCACACGAGCACCACCACGAAGGACACCGCTGCCAGCACGGGCACGATTACCCGCTGCAGCACGCGTCCCTGGAGCTGTCCCCGGAAATACACCGGTACTGCGGCCGCCGTGGCCAGGTAGTACAGCGAGACCAGCACGGACACCGCCGCCACGGAGTCAGCCAGTACCGCGTCCGACGTGAGCACGAGGGTCACGTAGGTCAGCACACTGGCTCCGGCGAACACCCAGGTGGACACGCTCGGTGTCTGGTAGCGGGCCGAAATCCGGGCGAACTGCCCGGGGAAGGCGTCCTGGCGAGCCATCGACAGCATCGTCCGGGCCGTCGGCAGGATCGTGGTCTGGGTCGAGGCCAGGGCGGACACCAGGACGGCGGCGATCAGGAGATTGCCGCCGGCGGACCCGAGAAGTTCCGTGCCGAGTGCGGCGAAGAAGTCGTCGTCCGCGATCTCCGTGAGCGGGTCGACCCCGGCGTACGCGACCGCGGCCCACGCGACCACGACGTACAGGATGATCAGGACGCCGTTCGCGATCAGGGCGGCGATGGCCGGCGTACTGCGTGGGTTGCGGGACTCCTCGTTGACGCTGAAGGACGAGTCCCAGCCCCAGTAGAGGAACACCGCGACGAGGACACCGGCAGCCCATGCGCCGTCACCGGTGTTGGAGAACGCGGGGATGCTGAGGCTGCCCGCCTCCCGGAACGCCTCGATCGCGAACCACAACAACGCGACCAGCTCCACGGTCAGCAGCAGCATCTGCGTCCACGCCGCCACCTGGATCCCGCGGTAGGCGAGCAGGGCCATCACCAGGATGAACACCGTGCCCAGCCCCGCCTGCGCGAGCCGGGAGTCGACCGCGCTGTCCAGCCCGAGCAGGTCGTAGGTGTAGACCGCCGCGACCTGGGCGAGGTTGCTCATCACCAGGACGCAGGCCATCACCGTGGTCCAGCCGACCATCCGGCCGATGCCGAGCCCGAACGCCTTCTCGGTCCACTTGAACGTGGTCCCGGCATCCGGCTCCGCCTGGTTCAGCTCACGGAAGCAGAGCGCGACCAGGACCACCGGGATCGCACTCAGGGCCAGCACGAGGGGAGCGGCCGCTCCCACATATCCGGCCAGTAGCCCGACCGAGACAGCCAGCGAGTACGCCGGTGCCGTCGAGGCGACCCCGATCGCAGTCGATGAGCCGATCCCCAGTGCGTCCCGGCGCAGGCTTCGTCCCCTGGACCGCGATTCAGTCGTCGTCATCGTCAGACCAGGGTGCCACCTCACCAGCTCAGCACTCCCACCGCACCCCGGGTCATCCCCAGGGGCGGTGCTCCCATTCGGCGCGGAGGAGGGACCACACCTGGAGGTCGTGGAGGTCGCCGCGGTACGGGAAGGCCTGTCGCAGCGTCCCCTCACACGTCATGCCGAGGCGCTTCGCGACCGCGACACTGCGGGCGTTGGTCGGCACGCAACGCCACTCGACCCGGTTCAGCCCGCGCACTCCGATCGCCCAGTCGATCAGCTGCTGCGCACTCCGCGAGACCAACCCCTGCCCTTCCGCATGGGCGGCCAGCCAGACCCCGATCTCGCAGCTTCCCCACCTCGCCTCGAAGGTCCTGAACAGCACCCCGCCGACCAGCTCGCCACTCAGCCAGATCCCGTAGATCCGCCCTTCGTCCGCCGCCTGCCGATCGGCGTACCGGCGGAGGAACCTGCGGGCCGCCTCCTCGTCCACGATCAGCTCGGCCCACGGGATGTAGGGCTCGATGTTGGCGCGTGCCTTCTCCACATGCGCCAGGAACTCGGCCGCCTGCCAGGGCTCGAGCGGACGCAGCTCGGCGTTCCCGGTGATCTTCGTCGCGAACATGGACACCCTCCCCAAAGTACATAACAAACGTTCGGTACGTACTATAGCCCCTCAGGAGGTGCATGATGCCGGCGAAGACGGATCACGAAGCACGACGACGCGATGTCTCGGCCGCGGTCTGGCGCGTGCTCGCCGCCGACGGGTTCGGCGGCCTCACCCTGCGGGCGGTCGCCACCGAGATGGGCGCGTCCACCGGTCTGCTCACCCACTACTTCCCGTCCAAGCACGCGCTGGTCAAGCACGCCCTCGAGCTGGCCGAGACCCGCACCCGCGACCTGGTCCCAGCAACAACAGACCTCCGTACTGCGCTGGCAGCCGTCCTGCCGCTGACCCCCGAAGCCACCGAGATCAACCGCGTCTGGGTCAGCTCCTGGGACGCCGCTCTCGCCGATCCGGAGCTGCATGCCCTGGAGAAGGCACGGTACAAGCGCTGGCGAAGCCGCTTGAAACCACTAGTCGTCGAATCACAACAGCACGGCGACCTGCCACCAGGCGATCCCGATGACCTGGTGGCAGGACTGGCCGCGTTCACCCACGGACTCGTAGTACAGGCTCTCTTCGACCCGCGAACCTTCCCGCGCAAACGGCTCCTCGCCTTGCTGGACTCTCACCTCGAGGCGCTTACTCCACGACGAGGTTGAGGCGCTGGATGCCCCAGTTGTCGGCAGCCGGGCCCGGCGGGAACCAGACGTCGACGATGTCGTCCTTGATCCAGCTGCCGATGTCGGCCGCGTAGCAGTGCCCGTAGCCCGGGACGAACAAGCGGGTTCCCCACGGGACGATCCGGGCGTCGACCGCGCAGATCCCCGTACCGGCGTTGTACCCGAGCGCCGTCTGGGCCACATCGTTGTACGCCGAGACGCGGTAGTTCAGCGTGGTCCCCTTGGCCAGGGTGAACGCGGCGAGCCGGTTCGAGGAGTTCAGCCGGAACGAGGTGGTGATCTGCCCGACCGACGAGGCCGAGGAGTCATCGCTGGACATCGCGTAGACCTGGTAGTGCGCACCGGCGCAGGGACTCGCATCCGTCACCTGAAGCGTCGGCTGACCCCAGTCACTGATCCATTGCAGCGCCTGGCCGTTCTTGAACGCCCGGTACGCCTTGGCTCCGGCGACCCGGCTGAAGGTGAAGGTCACCCGGCCGTCGGTCCCCAATCCGCCGTTGATCCCGGTGGGCGCCGGCAGCCGCCCGCTCACGTCGTACGCCGGTGCGGTGGTCCCGTTGCCATGACCACCAGAGATCGGCCGATCGGGGATCGGTCCGGTGTAGAAGTGCTGGCAGGCCGGCAGCGCCGCCGAGGCGGTCCCCGGTGCGACAACCAGCCCGGTCACTATCAGGGAAGAGAGCAAAAGCCCTTGCATCAAACGGTTTCTGCGCATGAAGAACAGACCTCCAGTACGGGGCGGGCCAACAAGGCGAACTGAGGTTCAGCACCAAGTAGGACCTGCCCGGCGCCTTTAGTCAAGGTGTTGACGTAAGTCCTGTCAGCAGCCAGCGCAGAGCGGGCGCCG
>NZ_DASRXP010000288.1:0-3067 GCF_035687465.1 Kribbella sp. | reverse complement strand
CTCCCGCCGACCCTGCCCCGCCTCGGACCCTAACCAGCCACCCGAGGTCGCGGAAGACGTGAACCACTTAACTGTTAACCGCCCACCGGGCGGGCTGGCCTATTCCGCGGGGTCGCGCGGAAATTTGCCGCAGTGACGGGAAAGTCGTCGGACCCCAGCTCTGGACTGATGAAAACCGTTTTCATATACTGCTGGCATGGCCGCCCCTCGGAAGACCCCCCTGACCCTGCTCGTCGGGCTCTCGACGACGCTTCGCGACCCCGTTCTGGCAGCGATGACGGCGGATGGCACGGTCGATGCCGCCACCGTGGCCGTCGTGGTGGATCAGGATCAGCTGCAGCGCCTGGGGGTGCTGTCCTGGCGGGTGTTCGACGCCTCCGGGCCGATCGATGCCGGCGAGTTCACCGTCGGCGACGACTGCGGCGCCTGCGGGTTGATCGAGTCGCTGCTGCCCTTGCTGGAGACGTTGATCGCCCGCGAGCACTGGCAGCACGTAGTACTGGCTGCTCCGCCTGCGATGGAGGCGCGGCCGCTCGCGAGCACGCTGGTCGCGATGCTGCCCGAGGTGCAGGTGGACACCGTCACCTGCGTGGTCGACGCGGTGCTACTGGTCGAGCAACTCTCCGGCGACGAACTCCTGGCTGAGCGCGGGCTCGCGCTGGGCCTGCCCGACCGACGCAATGTCGCGGAACTGACCGCGCGACAGATCGAGTACTCCGACGTCTGCGTACTGGCGAACGCCCATCGCAGTGCGGCTCCGGAACGCCTGCACAACCTGCTGCTCCACCTGAACCCACGGACCACGGTCGTGAACGCCGACCCGGCCGGAGTACCGACTGGTCCCGTGGCGAGGACCGGACTGTTCGACTTCGCGGCGGCCGAGGCATGGGCGGGTGAGCTGGCTGCGGAAGACCGCCTGCAGCCGAGCGGCGACGGGGTCACCACGGTGTTGTGGCGGTCCACCCGGCCGCTGCATCCGTCGCGCTTGAACGACGCGTTGGAGGACATTGTCAACGGGGTGGTTCGCAGCCGTGGCGTGGTGTGGCTCGCCAACCGGCCGACGCAGCGGGTGCGCTGGGAGTCGGCCGGGTACAGCGCGTCCCTCGGCATGCTGGGCGAATGGTCCGACACCAACCACCTCGCCGAATGCACGGTCGTTGCCACCGGTGTCGGACTCGATCCAGCACGACTGCAGTCGATTCTGGACGCCTGCCTGCTGACCGAGTCCGAGCTGGCGACCCTCGACTGGCAAGCCCTCGACGACCCTTTCGCAGGAGTTCTCTAGCGGAGACCAGTCGCGGTGAGGTGGGCGGCGGCCGCGGCCTGCAGGTGGTCGAGGTCCGACGCCACGGTGGCGAACGTGTAGCCCTCGGCCAACCGGGCCCGGGCCGCTTCACCGCTTTGCGTATGGATGCCCGCGGCAACCCCTGCCTCGGCCGCGATCTTCGCGATCAGCGCGATCGCCGCGTCGAACGTCTCCTGCACATCCGGATCACCCGGGAACTTGCCACCGATCGCCAGACAGAGGTCCGACGGCCCGACGTAGATCCCGTCGAGCCCCGGCGTCGCACAGATGGCGGCGACGTTCTCCAAGCCCTGCCGGGTCTCGATCATCGCGAGCACGACCGTCGCCGCATTGGCCTCAGCCGGCCTTGGCCCGATCCGCAGCGCGGACCGCGCCGGCCCGTAAGAGCGGATCCCGACCGGTGGGTACCTGGCCGCCCGAACAGCCTTGGCAGCGTCCTCCGAGGTATCGATCAACGGCACGATCACCCCCGCGGCCCCGGCGTCCAGGGCACGACCGATCGGGGTCTCGTTGTTCGCTTCGGTCCTGACCAGCCCGACCGTCTGCGCACTGCCCGCATCGATCGCCAGGAGCCCGTCGAGCACCCCGCGGGTGTCCAGCAGGCCGTGCTGAGCGTCGAGGACCACGTAGTCGTACCCGACCCGCGCGATCCGTTCGGTGGCGGCGGGCGCGTCCAGCATCACCCAGTATCCGACCACGGACTCACGAGCACGGAGGCGGTCGGCAAATCCCTTGGCATTCACCCCGCCGTTCTACCCGATCAGTGGTAGCCGGTCGGCATGAGGCCCGAGCATGTCCAGATCCTGGGCGGTCAGCGGGACCCGCCCGGTTGCCTTGAGCACGTAAGTGGTGGTGTCCCAGGCGATCACGTCCCACGCCTCCGGGCCGAACAGTCCGTCCAGCGTCCGCGCGGTCACCTGCAGGCCCTCCGGATCCGGCTCGGGGGCGTCGGGGAGTTCCAGGATCAGGTCGAGATGGTGGACGGTCGCCTCGAAAACCAGGGTCGCCACGAAATCCGGCGCGCGCAGTACGTGGCCCTGGGTCTCGACCCGCCGGCCCTTGTCGACCAGCGCGAACGCGGCGGCGCGGACCGCCGCCTCCGAGACCTCACGCCAGTGCCCGACGAGCTCCGCCGGCATCCGGTACGCCGAGGCGACCGTGCGCACGAAGCTCGTCGCCGACTCGGGATCCTCGCCCGCCAGCGGCGGAAAGTCGTTCCAGTAGCTGACGAAATCTCGATCCGGCTCAGCCGTCGACGGACTGGCGAAGGCGACCAGCGCCCGCTGAGCGTCGTACAGGAGATGGACCAGCAACGGGCCGACCGCCATCCCGGCGCAGCGGGTCGGCCGGGCGAAGTCGGCGTCCGACAACCCCTGCACGGTCTCGGTCAACCGCCCGTAGGTCCTGCCCAGCGTCGTCGCCAGCCACAACGGCAGCGCGCCTCGCTCAGGAGCCCTCATGGTAAGAACCTAAACCCGTCGCGGGGTTAACCCAAGGTTCGACAGAATGCCGCCATGGCCCCGACCGAAGCCCTGCTGCACCAACTCGTCACCGAGGCCGGCCTCCCCGCGGTGGAGTCGTTCGAGGTGTTGCGCGGCCACGGCTTCGACCATGAGATCCTGCGCGCGACCCTCACCGACTCCCGCCAGGTCATCCTCCGCCACCGCCCCCAGAAGCCCCGCGCGTTACCGGTCGGCTTGGCCCGTTTTCTGGCCGCGCACAACGTCCCGGCACCGGCGCTGCTGGCTGGGCACTCCTTCG
>NZ_DASRXP010000287.1:0-12405 GCF_035687465.1 Kribbella sp. | reverse complement strand
GGGAACGATTCCCGGATCGCCACGTACAGCCCCTTGACGCCGGCCTTGTCGTTCCCGGCGCCCGGCTGCGGGGTGTGGTCGACAGCCTGGTCCGACCAGAGTTCGTCGAAGGCGTCCCAGTCCCCCTTGCCCTGAACCTCTTCGGTGTTACGGCGTACGACGGCGATGGCCGCGTCGCCGACGGTGCTGTTGCCCATAGCCAACTCCTGGTCGTGGTGGTCCGGTTAAGATCCGAACATACTTGTTTGTACCTGCAACTACAATATAGTTGCTTGTGCCGACACATAAATCGACTCCGGGAGTCCTTGATGTCCACGACCCTTCCCCAGGGCGCCGTACCGGACTGCCCGCCGCAGACCGACCAGCCATCGACCAGGGACTGGCTCGCCGTGGCCTCGCTCGCCCTGGTGGCGTTCGTGATCGTGACGAGCGAGTTCATCCCGGTGGGACTGCTCCCCGACATCACCGACTCGCTGCACGTCTCCCTCGGCCTGGGCGGGTTGATGGTGCTGGTCCCTGCCCTGACCGCCGCGATCTCGGCGCCGCTGCTCTATCTGGGCGCCCGCAACTTCAACCGCCGATGGTTGATCGCCGTACTCGGTGGCCTGGTGGTGATCTCCAACGTCATCCCGCCCTTCGCCTCCAGCCTCACCGAGATCCTGCTGGCCCGCATCCTGCTCGGGATCGCGATCGCGGGCTTCTGGACGGTCGTACCGCCGCTGGGCCCCAGACTGGTCGGCGAGCGGCTGGGCACCCGGGCGATGTCGATCGTCATCGCCGGTGTCTCGGCCGGCACAGTCGTCGGTCTGCCGGCCGGTCAGTTCCTCGGCAATGCGGTGGGCTGGCGGACCACCTTCGCGGTCGCGGCCGCGGTCAGCGCAGTGGTCGTGATCGCGCAGCTCGTCTTCCTGCCGGACATCCGCCCCGAGGCCGCGACCCACGGTCGCGATCTCGGCCGGGTCTTCCGCAGCCGGCGGGCCCGGACCGGGGTCGCCGTCATCACGATCGCGTTCATCGGCCAGTTCGCCGCCTCGACGTACCTGACACCGTTCCTGGAGGACTTCTCTCACCTGAGCAGCGGCTCCGTCAGCATCGTCTTCCTCCTGTACGGCGTCGGCGGCATCCTCGGCACCCTGATCGGCGGTCCCCTGGTCGGGCGGAACGTGACCGGCAGCCTGGTCATTGCCAGCGGCATCGTCGGTGTCATCGTCCTGGCTCTGCCCGTCCTTCACCCGGTGCCGGTGGTGGTCGCCGCCTTGATCGTGAGCTGGGGTCTGGTCTGGGGAGTGATACCGCTCGCGGCTCAGGTCTGGCTGCTGCGAGCCGTCCCCGACGGTCAGGAGGCAGCTGCGTCGATCGCCGTCTCGACCATGCAGCTCTCGATCGCGGCCGGCTCGGCCCTCGGCGGTCTACTGGTCGACTCGACCAGCCTGCGCACGGTGTTCATCACCGGCGGTGCGGTCCTGATCCTGTCCGCTCTCGTCGCCACGACCGGAACCGGTCGCCGTCAAATCGCCCGCTAGTCAGGAGGAAACGCGTGCAGCGCGACGGACGGGTGGGCCGATCTCCGCAGCGGCGATGCCGGCGATCGCGTCGGCGAAGGCGAGCAGGTCGAGGTCACCGAGATGATCCATCACATGACGGCGAACGCCTTCGAGATGGGTCGGCCACGCCTCCTTGAGGCGAGTAAGGCCGGTCGGTGTCAGCGTGGCGATCTGGCCGCGGCCGTCCTCCGGCGCCCGGGTCCGGTCCACCAGCCCCTGCCTGGCCAGGCGGTCGACCGCGCGGGTCAGACCGCTGCCACTCATCGACACATGGTTGGCGAGCTCGCTCATCCGCAGCGAACGGTTCGGCGCCTCGGACAGGTTCATCAGGATCGAGTACTCCGCGAGGTTCAGGCCGTGCGCCTCGAGCAGTTCCCCGTCCAGTACCCGCGGGATGACCAGGACCGCACGCGCCAGCGCACGCCAGGCCGCTTCCTCGTCGGGGGTCAGTGGGACAGGACGCTTCTTCGGCACCCACCCAATCTACTTGCTTGACTCTGCAAGTTCAAAGAGTTCGCCGGCTCAGACAGTGTCTTTGCGGTCGGCGAAGCGTGGGATGGTGTCGGACCTGGTGGGGCTGACCAGGCCGGCCTCGTAGGCGACGATGACGGCCTGGACGCGGTCGCGGAGTCCGAGTTTGGCGAGGATGCGGGCGACGTGGGTCTTGACCGTCGCTTCGGACAGCTGAAGGTGGGCGGCGAGTTCGGCGTTGCTCAGGCCTTGAGCCAGCAGACGCAGTACTTCGAGTTCGCGCGGGGTCAGTGTGGACAGATCCCGATGGATCGCGGCCGAGTCGGTATCACGCCGACCGAACCGTTCGACCAGCCGGCGGGTGATGGCCGGTGCCAGCAGGGCGTCGCCGGCTCGGACCATCCTGACAGCGGCGACCAGGTGTTCGGGCGTGACGTCCTTGAGCAGGAAGCCACTGGCACCGGCGGACAGCGCGGCGTAGACGTAGTGGTCGAGATCGAACGTGGTGAGGATGATTACCCGGAGCTCGTCGTTGCCATCGGCAAGTAGGCGCCGGGTCGCCTCCAGCCCGTCCATCTCCGGCATCCGGATGTCCATCAGCACCACATCAGGTCGGGTACGGCGTACCGCCTCGATGGCCGCGGCGCCGTCCGCCACCTCGGCGACCACCTCGATGCCGTCGGCAGTCAGGATCATCCGGAAGCCGGCGCGGACCAGCGCCTGGTCGTCGGCGACCACCACCCGCAGTGTCACTGTGCCTCCAGAGGAATCAATGCGGTGACGCGGTAGCCACCGCTGACACGAGGCCCAGTGGTCAACGTCCCGCCGTACAGGGCAAGGCGTTCTCGTAGGCCGACCAGTCCGTGGCGATTGCCGGTGGCGGCCGACGGGGTCG
Organism: Kribbella sp.; assembly: GCF_035687465.1. Taxonomy (NCBI): domain Bacteria; kingdom Bacillati; phylum Actinomycetota; class Actinomycetes; order Propionibacteriales; family Kribbellaceae; genus Kribbella; species Kribbella sp. The sequence goes on along the minus strand of NZ_DASRXP010000287.1, from coordinate 9,495 downwards.
GCGTACCACCGGTGTCGGTGACCTCGACCCGGAGCTCGTCGGTGCCGTAGTCGACCGACACCGTCGCGGTCGCGCCGCCGGCGTGCTTCACCGTGTTCGTCAGCGCCTCCTGCACCACCCGGTACGCCGTCAGTTCGATCCCGGACGACAGTGGACGTGGCTGCCCGACAGTGGACAACTCAACCGGTACTCCGATGTCGCGCACCCGTTGCACCAGAGCCTCCAGCCGATCGAGTCCAGGCTGTGGCGCCAGGTCGCTCGTGGTCGCCGGGTCGCCCTCGTCGCTGTCCATCGTGAGCAGGCCCATCACGTGACGCAGCTCGGTCATCGCGGCCCGCCCGCCGGCCTCGACCGCGAGGAGCGCATCCCGGGCCTCGTCCGGGCTGGCGTCCATCACTTTGCGGGCGGCGCCGGCCTGGATGACCATCACGCTGACGTTGTGAGTGACGACGTCGTGCAGCTCGCGCGCGATCCGGGCGCGTTCGTAGGCGGCGGCTCGTCGTAGCGCGTCGGCCTGTTCGCGTTCCAGGGTGGACAATCGCTCGCGGCCCTCGTCAGCGTTGCGTTTCCATCGTCGTAGCCCGTCGGCCGCGACAGCGATCGGGACCAGGATGAGGAAGGGGACGGAACCGTCCGGGACCGTGGGCACGGCAGGTTCCTGGAGCTGGGAGTACAGCAGTGCCGCAAGCGGGAGACTCGCCAGCGCAGGCACGCGGTACGGGCTGTAGACGGCGGCGGTGTAGGCGGCGATGACGCACACATAGAAGGAAAGCCTCAGCGCCGGGTTGGATTCGGATAGCCAAGGCGCGATGCAAAGCACGATCCACAGGACCGCCAGCGGATACCGGCGGCGCAGTACCAGCGGCAGTACGACGAACAGCAACAGGACTGCCGCGGCACCTCTGTCGTGATCGATCGGGAGAAACGGCTCAGTGAACACGCCGGGCGGGATGGGCTGCCCGGGGAGAAAGATGCGGTCCGGGGCCGGCTGATCGTCGTTGCTGCCGGACAAGATCGCCGCGAGGCCGAGGCCGAGCGCTACCAGGACGTCGAAGAGCTGGCCGCGCCGCGAGAGCCGCGGCAGCTCACCAGTCGGGCGCAGCAGCAGCCTGACTCCGGCCCGCAGCCGGTCGGCCACCGCCATCTTCGTCACCCGGTCATTGTCGCCGACCCGGCGCCCGATGGCGTCCACCTCGCTGATCACGAGGCCTACATCGCTCGACTACATCGCAGGGATGACCAGGGATGACATCGCCTATTTCTTGGCACCTGTCGTCACGGTGGCCTCCGCCGAGTACCCGCCCCAGGTGCCGTCCGGCAGCATCGCCCGGATCCGCACGCGGTGTTTGACGCCGGCGTCCCGCCCCACGTAGAAGCTGTACGTCGCCTTGCCGCTCGGCGCGGTGGTACCCCAGACCAGCGAGGTCGTCACTTTCGCGTCCAGGAGGATCTGGTACTCCGTGATCACCCCGTCGACGGGCGGTGGAGTCCAGGAGAGATCGAGGTAGTACGCCCCGTCGTCGCCGAGGTGCGTGGTGGCGCGGAAGTCGGTCGGCGCAGTGCCTTTTCCGTCGTCCGAGCCTGCTGCGGTGGTGAGCCGGACCGCGCTGCTCGGAGGTGAGACGTTGTCCGCCGCATCGCGCGCCTTCACCGTGAAGGAGTAGCTGGTGCCGGCCCGCAGCCCGGTCACTACGGTCGCGGTCAGCCCGCCGCCCACACTGTGGATCTTCGAGTCGCCCTGATAGATGTCGTACGAGGCGACACCCCGGTCGTCCGTCGACTTCTGCCAGGACAACTGGACCGACCCGCTCCCGACGGTCCTTCCGTTCGCTCGGCCAGGGCTGGTCGGCGCCTGGTCATCGGCCGCGACCGCCGCCGGCGTGGTGGCACTGACCTGTTCGCTGGGCAGTCCGGGAGCGCCGTCAGCGTCCAGGGCGCGGACCGTGAAGGTGTACGTCGTGGACGGCTCGAGCCTGGTGATGTCCACCATGTGCTCGGCCGCCGGCACCTCCTTGACCTTGGTCCCGTCGCGGTAGACCACGTACTGGGTGGCCGCCGGATCGCCTGAAGCCAGGTTCCACATCACGTGCACGCTGGTCGCGCTGCCTGCCACGGCGGTGACACCCATTGGTGCCGGCGGCAACTGTCTGCCCTGGTCGTCGCGCTGTCCGTCCGACCCGCAGGACGTCAGGACGAGCAGCAAGCCGCAGATCAGCCCGTGGGGAACGCCTCGCACGGTCTTCCTTCCCTCGACGGAACTGGTCTGGACCTATGAGACACCGCTGGTGCGTCCACAGCAAGAGGTCGGTGACTGTTCGTCGGCTCATGGTGGCGGTACGTAGTGCTGATCACGAGGCCTGCATCGCACGACTACATCGCAGGGATGACACCGGCCGGGCTCATCCGGACGCGGTACGGCAAATGCCTCCGGCGGCCGACGCGCCCACTCCCGCAACGGACCTAGCGTCGGGCCGACGGCAGCGGACGAACCCGAAGGAGCACCACCATGACCGAGCCACTGATCGCGCCCTTGATCGAGCCCTTGATCGAGCTCAGCGCCGTGTGCCGCCGGTACGACGAGGGTCCGCCGGCACTCGACAACGTCTCCCTGACGATCACCGCCGGGGAGGCAGTCGCGATCCTCGGGCCGTCCGGCAGCGGCAAGTCCACGTTGCTGAATCTGGTCGCCGGACTGGACCGGCCGAGCAACGGCACGGTCACCGTGGACGGGGTCCGGGTCGACGAACTGGGTGAAGCAGGGTCGGCCCGGTACCGGCGGGCGAAGATCGGCATGGTGTTCCAGTTCTTCAATCTCCTCGACGATCTGACCGTCGCCGACAACGTCGTACTGCCTGCGCAGCTGGCCGGGATGGCCCGGGGCACCGCGCAACGCCGCGCGACGGAGTTGCTCGGAGTCCTCGGGGTCGACCGGCACGCCGACGCGTATCCAGGCCGATTGTCCGGGGGTGAGCGCCAGCGCGTTGCTGTTGCCAGAGCCCTGATGAATCGGCCGGCGCTGCTGCTGGCCGATGAACCGACAGGCGCGCTGGACACCGCATCCGGCGAAGACGTCCAGCAGTTGCTCAATGAACTGCACGCCGACGGCCAGACGATCGTCCTGGTCACTCACGACCTGGCGCTGGCCGAAGCTTGCGCGACCCGCACGGTTCAGCTGGTCGACGGCCGGGTCGCCGCCGATGCGGCCGTGGAGCCGGTCCGATGAGCGCGCTGGGAAAGGTGATCCGCTCGGGGGTCGGTCGCCGTCGGGTGCAGACAGTGGTGATCACGCTGGTCGTGATGATCGCGGTGACCGCGGCAGTCCTCGGTGGATCACTGATGGTGGCTTCGAGCGGACCGTTCGACCGTGCGTTCTCCCAGCAGCACGGTGCACACCTGACCGCACAGTTCGACGCGACCAAGACCACGGCCGACCAGCTGTCGGCATCCACGCAAGCCAGTGGTGTCAGCGCGGCGGCAGGCCCGTTCCCGACAGCGTCGATCAGCCCGGTCAACGACAACGGGCGGCCGATGCGGCCGATGACGGTGGTCGGGAGGGCCGATCCAGGAGGCACGGTCGACGCCGTCACGTTGTCCGAAGGACGGTGGGTGACCGGACCTGGCGAGATCGTGCTCTACAGCGACGGCCGGCTCGAGGAGGGCGGACCGCAGCCCGAAATTGGTGATGTGGTGAAGCTGCCGGACCTTCCCGGCAGCCCGGCCTTGACCGTCGTCGGTCTGGCCCGTTCGATCAGCGAGACCGCCGGCGGGTGGGTGGCGCCCGAGCAGATCGCGGCGCTGACCGCACCAGGCACGGCCAGTGGCTACCAGATGCTCTACCGCTTCACCAAGGCCGACACCACCGAGGAGCTCGACGCCGGCCGCGCCGCCGTACAGGAGAGCGTTCCCGTTGGAGCGTTGACTGCGACAAGGTCATGGCTCACTACCCGGACGGACAGCATCGGGAACACCGCGCTTCTGGTGCCCTTCCTGATCGCGTTCGGAGTGCTGGGCGTGCTGATGGCGATCCTCATCGTGGGCAATGTGATCGCCGGCGCAGTGAGTACAGGAACGCGGCGGATCGGCATCCTCAAGGCCCTCGGGTTCACCCCGAACCAGGTGGTGCGGGCCTACACGCTGCAGGCGCTGATCCCCGCAGTGACCGGTGCCGCCCTCGGCGTCGTCGCCGGCAACCTGCTGACGATCCCGGTGCTGGCGCAGACCAACACGCTCTACGGCACGAACGACTCCGGCGTAGCTCCCTGGGTCGACGCCGTCGTGGTCGCCGGTGCCCTCGCCCTGGTGGCGGTGACCGCCTGGGCGGCCGCGTCCCGGGCGGGGCGGTTGCGCACAGTGGATGCGCTCGCCGTCGGGCGTACGCCGCGACCCGGACGTGGCCACTGGGCTGCCAGGCTGACCGGTCGACTGCCGCTGCCACGACCTGTGACGCTCGGTCTCGCCCATCCGTTCGCCCACCCCTTCCGGTCAGCGACGATGGTCGCGGCGATCGCGTTCGGCGCCGCCGCGGCGACCTTCGCCGTCGGACTGGGCACTTCGCTGAACCAGGTCCAGGCCACCCAGCGGCACGCGGACGTCGTCATCCTCCCGGGTCCGCCTGCGGCCGGACCACCGCCAGGCAGCGGTCCCCGCATGATCACCAGTGAGGAGATGGCCGCCGCGGCACCTGACCCTGCGGCGGTCGCCAAGGCGGTCAGTGCCCAAGCCGGAACCAGCAGCTACAGCGGCCTCGCCCAGACCGAAGTGACTGTCGCCGGAATCGCCGACCGTGTCGAGGTGATCGGCTTCACCGGCAACGGCTCGTCCCAGGGCTATCAGCTGGTCTCCGGCAACTGGTTCACCCAGCCTGGCGAGATCTTGGTGGCGACCCCGTTCCTTACCGCTAGCAACACCAAGGTCGGGGACACCATCGTCCTGACCGATCAGGGCCGGCAGGTCACCGTGCGGAGCGTCGGCGAGGTCTTCAACACCGAGAACCGCGGACTGCAGGTCCTCACCGACCTGGCGACGCTCGCGACCGCCGAACCCGACCTGCGGCCGATGGAATACAACATCACCCTGAAGCCCGGCACCGATACAGCTGCCTACGTCAAGGCCCTGAACACCGCGCTGGCGCCGACTGCGTCCGACACGAATCTCGCGGCGATAGCGCAGCCCGCCGAGACCGAGACCGAACCGTTCATCGTCATCATCAACGCGCTGACCGCCCTGCTCACGCTGCTGCTCATCACCGTGGCCGCTCTCGGCGTACTCAACCTGGTCGTCCTGGAGACCCGCGAACGGGTCCACGATCTCGGCGTCCACAAGGCACTCGGCATGACCCCGAAGCAGACCACGGCGATGGTTATCGCCTCGGTCGTCGTCACCGGCCTGGTCGGCGGCGCGATCGGCGCTCCGGTCGGAGTCCTCTTGCAGAGAATGACCGTCGGCGACATGGGCCACACCGCCGGTTTCGACCTGCCAGCCTCGGTCATCGACATCTACAGCACCACCGAGCTGATCCTGTTCGCGGCCGGTGGTCTGCTCATCGCCATCACCGGCTCCCTCCTCCCCGCCGGCTGGGCAGCCCGAACCCGCACCGCCACCGCCCTCCGCACCGAATAGGCGTCAGGCGTTGACCGGGTGGGCGGAGGGCGGGATCCTCGTCTCACATCGCGCTCCGGGGGGACGACATGGGGCAACGCAGTCCGTTGGTGACGCTTGCGGCCGCAGCCGCGGGTCTCGTCGTGCTGCTCGTCGTCAACAGCACCCAAACGACCGGCGGCACCGCTCCCCCGGCCAGCGCTGCGACCACACCGCCCGCCTCCACCGCACCGGCCTCCACCGCACCAGCTACGACCCCGCCGACCAGTACTCCGCCCTCGCCGCCGCCGGCTTCGACTGCCACGGTCACGCCGGCCGTCTACGCGGGTCGCACCAAGGGCAGGGAAGCGACGGTGGCGGTTGCAGTGAAGGGCGGTCGCGCTGTTGCTTATGTGTGTGACGGTCGCCGGGTGGAGGCCTGGCTGACCGGCACGGTGGCTTCCGGCAAACTCACGTTGCGATCCAAGGCCGGCGACACGCTCGTCGGCACTGTCGGCGGCAACGGCGTTTCCGGCACGGTCGTCGTGCGCGGCCGCTCGCTGGCCTTCACGATCGATACAGCGGATCCGCCGGCCGGCCTCTACCGATCCCAGGGCAATAGCGCCGTGATCGGCTGGATCGTGCTGGCTGACGGTAGCCAGGTCGGCGTCGAGAACGACGGCACCCCAGGGCCGGCGCCTCGGCTCGATCCTGCCGCTCTCAGCGCGACCACCGGCGGTGTCGCGGTGACGGCCCAGTCCATCGCAGGCGACGAGACGTTCTGAGGAGGGGTATGTCGACCGTATCTGTTCCGACCGTCGGCCGGATCGCGATTCCGCTGGCGACCGGCGCCGCCGTCGCCGTCGTACTCGGGGTCTACGGCCGGATCCACGAACCAACGGGCGTCGCTGTGAACGTCGCCGGCTTCTCGAGCCCGCAGTCCGTCAAAGCGTGGCTGGCGACCGTGGCCCTCGTCCTCGCGCTGGTCCAGGTCGTTTCCGCGCTGGCGCTGTTCGGCCATCTGCGACCGCTGGCCGGGCGGCCGTGGATCGGTCCCCTGCACCGCTGGTCGGGGCGAGCCGCCGTCGCGGTCACGATCCCCGTCGTCGCGCACTGTCTCTATGCACTGGGTTTGCAGTACGACCAACCCAGAGTGCTGATCCACTCCCTGCTCGGGTGCCTCTTCTACGGGGCGTTCGCCACGAAGATGCTCACGCTCAGCCGTGATGACGCACCGAGGTGGCTGCTACCGGTGATCGGCGGCGTCGTGTTCGCCGGCCTGGTCGGATTGTGGCTGACTTCGTCCCTGTGGTTCTTCACCACCTTCGGCATCATTCGTTGAGGCACCAGGAGAAGGGAGCAGTCGGTGGATGAGCCCAGTCGCCGTACCATCCTTGCCGCCGGCGCGGCCGGGCTGGCGGCCGTCGCCGGATGCAGCACGTACGGCGAGTCGAAGGACGCCCCGGGCACGACGGCTCCGGCAGGCACCGCACTCGCCAAGACCGGCGACATCCCGGTCGGCGGCGGCGTCATCCTCGGCGATAGCCAGACCGTCATCACCCAGCCGACCGCGGGCACCTTCAAGGCGTTCACCTCGGTATGCACCCACCAGGGCTGCCAGGTCGCGAACGTTGCCGACGGCACCATCAACTGCGACTGCCACGGCAGCAAGTTCGCCATCGCCGACGGCTCAGTAGTCAAGGACCCAGCCCCGCAACCCCTAGCCCCAAAACAAATCACCGTCACCGGCGACGCGATCCCCCTCACCTGACCGGCGCGGTCAGCGCACCTCGATCCGGATGCGCTTGTTGGCCTTGCCCCGGGACTCGGTCCCCGTGACCGCTACCGAGCCAATCTCGGCGGTACTGACCACATGCGTGCCGCCGTCCGCCTGCAGAGCGGTGTGCGTCCGCATCGTCAGGTGCCGGCGCTCCCAGTCGAGCTCTCCGTGCACCTCCGTCCGCGGGTCAGGCAACTGATCGCCGTCCAGCCAATGCCAGATCAGTGACCCCTCGCGCTTCACCCGGCTGACGGAAGCAACCCCGTCCGCCCACCGCAGTACGCCGAGGTCGTACGGCTGACCACCCCCGCCCGGGTAGAACGCAGTACGGCGCAACGCCACCCGCCGCTGCTCCTCGTCGACCTCGACCACCGGCGAGTCGAACTCGCGCACGTAGGCGTCGACGGCGAACAGTTCGGCATCAGCCAACCCGGCCGGCGCGCCGGCCGGGACCTTCCGTCCTGGAACGGCCATGATCCACCCTCCCACTCTGGATACCGCGGCCAAACCCACTCAGGAGCGCGGGCGGGCCTTTTCTTCCTTGAGGCGTACTTCTTCTCTGCGGACCTCCGCCTGGGTTTCGCGCTCGCGCTCCAGCCAGTCGGGGTTCTCTGCCCTGAGGTCCTCGATCTGCTCGGTGGTCAGGGCCTCGGTGATGCCGCCCCGCGCCAGACCGCTGATGGAGATCCCGAGCCTGGCCGCGATGACCGGGCGGGGGTGCGGGCCGGTGCGGCGCAGCTCCTGGAGCCACTCCGGCGGATCGGTCTGCAAGGCATTCAGCTCGTCGCGGGACACGACGCCCTCCTGGAACTCGGCCGGAGTGGCTTCGAGGTACACGCCCAGCTTCTTCGCCGCTGTCGCGGGCTTCATCGTCTGGGAAGTTTTTTGCGACGTCATGGCAGTCAGGGTAGCGAGCGGCAGCACCGCCGCCGATCACGCCCGGTAATCTGACCGCGTGACCACCTCCTTCCGGCTCGGCTATGTCCCCGGAGTCACGCCGACCAAATGGGTCCGGATCTGGCAGGAGCGGTTGCCCAGGATCCCGCTGGACCTGATCCAGGTCCCCGCCGCCGAAGCCGCCGCCCTGGTGCGCACTCGAGGCGCCGACGCCGCACTCCTGCGCCTACCGATCGACCGCACCGGCTTGCACGCGATCCCCCTGTACGCCGAGACGCCGGTGGTCGTGGTTCCCAAGGACCACCTCGTGACAGCCGCAGACGAAGTGACCACCGAGGACCTGGTCGACGAGATCATGCTGCACCCGTTGGACGACGCCCTCGATTGGCAGCGTCCACCCGGGCTCTTGGCCGACGACCGCCCCGCAACCACAGCTGACGCCATCGAACTGGTTGCCGCGGGAGTCGGCGTTCTCGTAGTACCGCAGTCACTCGCCCGCCTGTACCACCGCAAAGACCTGACCTACCGGCCACTCCTGGACGCGCCGGAGTCGAGCGTCGCGCTGTCCTGGCCAGAGGACGAGACCACCGAATTGATGGAGCAGTTCATCGGCATCGTCCGCGGCCGGACCGTCAACAGCACCCGGGGCCCCGCCACCGACAAGCCGCCGGCCAAGCCGCCCGCCAAGGCACGCTCGCGAGGTTCCGCCGGACCCCAGCCCGGCAAACGCGCAAAACCCCGCCGCCGGTCGTAGCGCGCGGCCACCCACCGCACATCACTCATGTGCCTGTTAGCAGTAACCCGGGACTCCGGTCAGCAACAGTGGTGGTCGGCCGGTGGCTGGGCTGCCGTGGGGTGGGCATCGCGGGAGGCTGAAGTTGTTGCGGAAGCGCGGCCGACCACGCGAGAGGAGCCGACGATGACCAGCAACATCGACTGCAGAGGCGCATCGTCGGGTGCGACCGTCGTCAGCCTGGTGCGGCCCCTCCTGCACGACTTCACCTACCGCACCTGCGCGGTCTGCCACTTCCCCATCCCGGCGCACCAACTCGTCGACGACGAGTACCGGCCGCGGCACGTCGCCTGTGAGCCCGCCTGGCAGGCCGCCGGCCAGGTCCGCAAGGTCGCCTGAACGCTAGAGCGCGACGCCCGCGAGGTGGTGGGCGATCCGGAGTGAGCCGGCCAGGACGGTGAGGACCGGGTTCACTCCCCCGTTGGTCACGTGCACGGAGGCATCGGCG
>NZ_DASRXP010000286.1:0-3150 GCF_035687465.1 Kribbella sp. | reverse complement strand
CCCGCCGACGCGTGGCCGGAGACGTGGACGAGCGCGTTGCCCTTGTGGATCACATTCGCGCCGTGCCGGGTCAGCCCGTTGATCACCCGGAACACCGAGTTCTCGTTGCCCGGGATCAGCGACGACGCCAGTACTACGGTGTCGCCCGGCTGGATCTGTACTACGTGATGGTCGTTGGCTGCGATCCTGGACAGCGCCGACATCGGCTCACCCTGCGAACCGGTGGACACCAGCACCACCTGCTCCGGCGGGTAGTTGTCCAGCTCGCGCATGTCGATCAAGGTGTCGCCGGGGACATTGAGGAAGCCCAGATCCCGTGCCACTCCCATGTTCCGCACCATCGAGCGCCCGACGTACGCGACCTTGCGGCGATGTTTCACGGCGGCGTCCATCACCTGCTGGACGCGATGCACGTGGGAGGCGAAGCAGGCGACGATGATGCGCTGGCTCTTGGCGTTGGTGAAGACCCGGTCCAGTACTGGCGCGATGTCGCGCTCGTGGGTGGTGAAGCCGGGCACCTCGGAGTTGGTGGAGTCGACCATGAACAGGTCGACGCCCTCCTCACCGAGTCGGGCAAAGGAGCGCAGGTCGGTGATCCGGTTGTCCAGCGGCAACTGGTCCATCTTGAAGTCGCCGGTGTGCAGCACCAGGCCCGCCGGCGTACGGATGGCCACCGCCAGCGCGTCCGGGATCGAGTGGTTGACCGCGACGAACTCGCACTCGAACGGCCCGAACCGGACCGTCTCGCCTTCGACCACGGTCTGCTGCGGCACGTTGCGGTGCCGGTGCTCCTTCAGCTTGCCCTCGAGCAGCGCGAGCGTGAGCTGCGATCCCACCACCGGGATGTCGCCCCGCTCACGCAGCAGGTAGGGCAACCCGCCGATGTGGTCCTCGTGGCCGTGCGTCAGGACGACCGCCACGATGTCGTCCAAACGCTCCCGGATGGGCTGGAAGTCCGGGAGGATCAGGTCGACACCTGGTTGGTTCTCGTCCGGGAACAGGACTCCGCAGTCGACGATCAGCAGCTTGCCGTCGTACTCGAAGACCGTCATGTTCCGGCCGACCTCGCCGAGGCCGCCGAGGGGGATGACGCGGAGCGCCCCGGGCGCGAGTGGTCCCGGGGCTTCCAGATCTGGGTGGGGGTGACTCATGCAATCAGTCCTGCCGTCTTGAGGTCGGTGGTGAGCCAGTCCACTTGCTCCCCGGTCGCCTCGATCAGCGGCGACCGCAGGGTCGCATGCTCGATGACGCCGGCCAGCTTGAGCGCGGCCTTCACCATGATGGCGCCCTGGGTCCTCGTCATGATCGCCTCGACGGCGGGCACCAGCCGGCGATCGATCTGCTGTGCGGTGGCCAGATCACCGGCGACGACCGCGTCGATCAACTGCCGGTACTGCTCCGAGGCGACGTGGCCGACCACGCTCGCGATCCCGACCGCCCCGATCGCCAGCCAGGCGAGGTTCAGCTCGTCAGCGCCGCAGTAGTAGAACAGGTCGGAGTTGGCCAGCACCTTGGTGGTGGCGGCGACGTCGCCCTTGGCGTCCTTGACGGCGACGATCCGCGGGTGCTCGGCGAGGGCGAGCAGCGTCTCCGTGGTGATCGGTACGCCGGCTCGGCTGGGGATGTCGTACGCCATCACGGGCAGGCCGGTGGCATCCGCGACAGCGGTGAAGTGCGCCTTGATGCCGTCCTGCGGAGGCTTGTTGTAGTACGGCGTGACGACCAGCAGGCCGTGCGCACCGGCGGCCTCCGCGGCCTCCGCGCTCTCGATGCTGTGCGCGGTGTTGTTCGAGCCGACCCCGGCAACCACCTTGGCGCGGTCCCCGACCGCCTCGAGGACGGCCCGGATCAGCGCGACCTTCTCCTCGTCGGTGGTGGTCGGCGCCTCGCCGGTGGTCCCGTTGATCACGAGGGCGTCGTTCCCCTGATCGACCAGGCGGGTCGCCACCTTCTGCGCGGCGGCGAGGTCGAGCGAGCCGTCAGGATGGAACGGGGTGATCATCGCCGTGGTGAGCCGGCCGAAGGGCAAGGCTGCTGCAGCGGAAAGCGCGGAGGACATGGGGCTCAGATTACCGCTCCCGGCGCCTCGAGAAATGAGTAGGCCTGGTGGCTGTCCGCTCGGGGGTCCGGGCAGCCACCAGGCTCACTCGTCCTATCGGTACAACCCCCACTGGTGTTACAGCTCGATGGAAAAAAGTCAGAAAAAGTTCCCGGGAATACTCTACGTAGGCGAACGCTCACTTTGAGCCGCCTTCCGGGTCTTGTCCGGCCTGGTTCAGGGCGTCGAGGAGGGTCAGAGGGCGAGGGTCCGGGCCGAGGCGGACCTCGTTCATGAGGTAGGAGAAGGCGAGGCCCTGCTCCGGCCAGGCTCCATGGCGGGAGCCGCCGGCGCCGGCGTGTCCGAAGGCGTTGGCAGGGGCGCCGAGATTGGCGGCTGAGGTGTGCAGTTCGAAGCCGGCCGCGTAAGCCATCTCACTCCCCCAGAGCGGCTCGATTCCGCGGCGGAGCTCGCGGCGGCCTCGGTCGACAATCTCGGGCTTCAGGACGCGGACGCCGTCGACCTCGCCCAGCAGGGAGGCGTAGAAGCGGGCCATCCCACGAGCTGTGGCGAATCCCCCGACGGCCGCCAGCCCGGCGCCGCGGTATCCCGGGCTGTTCCAGATCTTCTCGGCTCCCGGGACCAGCAGAGGATTGCGCGTGAGTTGGCGCAGCGGGTCTGTTTCCTCGGCGTCCGCCAGTACGCCGTCCGCGGCGACCATCGTGGAGGCCTTGGCGTGGAGTTCGGATGGCAGGCCGATCCAGACCTCGAGGTCGAGGGGTTGTGCGAACTCCTCGGCGAAGAACAGGCCGAGTGGGCGACCGTCAGTACGGCGTACGAGCTCGTCGACCAGCCAGCCCCACGTGATCGCGTGGTACATGAAGGCGGCCCGCGGGTCCTCGGCCGGCGCCTGCGCCGCGAGCAGCGAGGCCACGGCGTCGTGGTCGAGGATGTCCACCTGGCTGAAGTCGGCGCCAGGCAGGCGGGCTTGGTGGGAAAGCACCTCGGCGACTGTGATCGCGCCTTTGCCGGCGGCGGCGAACTCGGGCCAGTAGAACGCCAGCGGGCGGTCAAGGTTCACCAGGCCGCGCTCGACCTGCAACAGCACGCAC
>NZ_DASRXP010000285.1:0-8281 GCF_035687465.1 Kribbella sp. | reverse complement strand
GCGGGACCGATCTTGCTGTCGGGTCGTTCTGGCGACCACCTCCTGTCGTTCGGTACGCCTGGCAGCACCGGCGACTGATTCGGTGGCCCGGATAGACCCACTCCCGCGGTGGGTGGTCTGGTGGTGCGGGTTAGTCTGCGGCGGCTGCCAGATCGAGGAGGTCCGCGTGTCGAACGGTGTTCCAGGGGCGAGTGGGGTTGTTGAGCTTGCTCGGGTGGTTCGGAGTGGGTTTGTGGAGAGCCGGCATTTCGGGATGGCGGTGGCTCTGGATCCGGAGGGTCAGGAGATCTTCGCCGTTGGGGATGTGGGAGGCGTGATTCTGCCTCGGTCTACCGCCAAGCCGTTGCAGGCGGTGGGGTGTTTGGTGGCGGGGGCTGTGCTTGATGGTGAGGAGACGGCGATCGCCGCCGGGAGCCACACCGGGGAGGATCGGCATGTGGCGCTGGTTGACCGGATTCTGCGGGCGGCGGGGCTCCACTGGGACGCGTTGGGGTGTCCGGTGGATCGGCCCGAGGACGAGGCAACGCGGTTTCGGTTGATTGCGGTGGGTATCGGGCCGGAGCGGGTGCGGATGAACTGCTCTGGGAAGCATGCGGCGATGTTGAAGGCGACCGTTGCACGCGGGGAAGATCCAGCTGGGTATCTGGAGCCTGAGGCGGGAGTGCAGCGGGCGATCGCGGTTGAGGTCGAAAGGTTGACTGGGGCAACGACCGGCGTCGTGACGGTGGATGGATGCGGCGCTCCCCTGCTTGGTGTCCCGTTGAGCGGCCTCGCGCGGGCGTTCAGCCGGCTAGCGCTCGCGGCAGCCGGCACTGCGGACAACCACGTGGCCCAGGCGATGCGTCAGCATCCCGAGCTCGTGGGAGGCAAGGGGCATCAGAACACCGAGGTGATGCAACTGCTGCCCGGTGTGATCGCGAAGGGTGGAGCCGAAGGCGTGATCGCGATGGCGGCACCGGACGGACATGCCGTCGCGGTGAAGGTGATCGACGGGAATCCCCGCGCCACCACGGCCCTCGCACTGACCCTGCTGGAGAAGTGCGGCGTTGACGTGACGCCCGCGGAAGACCTCAGGCAACTCCAGGTTCTCGGCGGCGGTCGGCCCGTCGGCCAGATCGTCCCAACGATTTGAGACTCGCACTCCGCAGCGAGGAGGTGCGTGGCGCCCAGCGGATCAGGTGCCGGTTTTGGGGACGCCGAGGACGGTGCCGGCCTTGTTGACCGCGGCTTCGGTGGCGCCGTCGAGTTCGCCGGGCTGGCCGGCCAGGACCGAGACCGAGAGGATGACGTCGTTGACGCCGGTGACCGCGAGGGTGAATTCGAGGCCCTCCCTCGGGCCGCTGCTGCCGGTCAGGCGGAAGGCGAACGGCTTGTCACCGAACTGCGGGGCCGAGATCTCCGTGACCGACATCGTCGAGGTGCCTTCGCCGGGAATCTTCAGCGACACCTTCTTGCAGGTCGCCACGGCATTCCGGTAGGTCGTGCCCAGGGTGGCGACGGCTTGGGGCGTGCCCAGGGCGTCCAGGGAGAAGTCGATGAACGGGCCCTCGTTGCCACCGGAGAAAGCCCGGTACGCGGTGGCCTTGGAGCCCGGGGCCTTGTCGGCGTTGAGGTAGGTCACCAGGGTCTTGCACTTGCTTTCCTTCGACGAGAACGTGCCTGCGCTGCTGTCCTCGGGCTCGTCGGGCTCGAGCGAGAAGCCGCTCGGCAGGTCCTTCAGCTCCAGCAGTGCCTTGGTCAGCTCCGCCGCGGTGCGCTGCACGGGACCAGTCGCGCTCGGCGCGGGCGTGGTCGGCGTCGGCGAGGTCGTGGATGGCGTGGCCGACGGGGTCGCCGAAGGAGTGGTCGACGGCGAGCCGGACGACTTGTCGTCGCCGCCGCAGGCCGTCAGGGACAGCGAGAGGGCAGCGGCAACAGCGAGGGGGTACGACGCGAGCTTGGGCATGGTGCCATCCAGAACCATCGAAGGACCGAGCTCCCGGGTCTAGGAGGGCTTGAGCGTAACCCACTCAGACCTGATGGCTGCGGAGGTGGATGTTCTGCAACAGGCCCACGGCGAGGAGGCCCGAGAACATCGAGGAGCCGCCGTAGGAGACGAAGGGCAGCGGCAGACCGGTCACCGGCATGATTCCGAGCGTCATCCCGATGTTCTCGAAGGCCTGGAAGGCGAACCAGCAGACGATGCCGGTCGCCACCAGCCGGCCGAAGGCGTCCCGGGCGTTCACGGCGATCCGCAGGCCGCGCCAGAACACCAGCATGAACAAGACGATGATCGCGCCGGCCCCGATCAGCCCGAGCTCCTCCCCCGCCACGGTGAAGACGAAGTCGGTGTGCTGCTCGGGCACGAAGGCGTTCTGCGTCTGCGAACCGTGGAACAACCCCTGCCCGAAGACGCCGCCGTTCCCGATCGCGATCCGGGCCTGGTTCACGTTGTAGCCGATGCCCTGCGGATCCTGGGCCGGATCGGCGAAGGCGGTGAACCGGGCCAGCTGATAGTCCTTCAGCACGTTCAGCTGGATCGCCAGCACCGCGACCACGGTCGCCGCCGTGACCAATCCGAGCATCCACCGTTTCGGCACCCCGGACACCGCGATGATGCCGAACACGATCGACCCGAGCACCATCACCGTGCCGAGGTCCGGCTGCAGCATCACCAGGATGACCGGTACGGCGGCGACCGCGACCGCCTGGGCGATGTCGATCGTCCGCGCGGTCTCCCGGTAGTTCGTCTCGCCCTTCTCGGCGATCAGCAGGGCCATCCCGACGATCACGGCGAGCTTCGCGAACTCGCTCGGCTGGACCGACATCCACGGCAGCTGGATCCACGAGCGCGACCCGTTGATCACGGCACCCACCCCCGGCACCAGGACCAGGATCAGCCCGAGCACGGACGCGGCGTACAGGACCGGGGCGAGGATGCGGACGCGGCGGTGGTTCATCAGGGCGGCGCCGATGGCGAGAATCAGGCCGATGGCGAAGTTCACCGCATGCCGGGTGATGTAGGCGTACTGGTTGCCGTCGGTCAGCGACGTCCGCTGGTAGGTCGCCGACCAGATCAGCAGGGCACCGATCGCCGAGAGCGCGACCACGCCGATCACCAGGACCCAGTCGGCCTGCCAGAGAGCCGACCGGCGGTCCACTCGGGGCCTCGCCTGCCGCAGCGGCGTCAGGAGACTCATTGGCCGGCCTGCTTCGCGGGCGGGGCGGGCTTGATGTTGTAGAGCGACTCGTAGATGTGCCGGACCGCCGTGCCGGAAGCGCCCGAACCGGTGCCTGCCTGGCTGATCATCATCACCACGGCGTAGCGATCGCTGTACGACGCCATCCACGAGGTCGTCTGCTTGCCGTAGACCTCGGCCGTCCCTGTCTTGACCCGCAACGGCACCTGGTCCAGCGGGAAGCCGTTGAACTTCCACGCCGCGGTACCGGTGCGGGCCGTCTCCTTCAGCGCCTTGTCGATGTACTTCAAGGTGGACGACGGCACCGGCAGCCGGGCGCTGACTTTGCTCGGGATCGGCTTCGCCTTGCCGTTCGGGCCGATCACCTTCTTGCCCACATGCGGCTCCCACAGGATGCCGCCGTTCGAGAGCGCCGAGTAGACCGTTGCCAGCTGCAACGGAGTCAGCGTGGTGTCGCCCTGGCCGATGGCGAAGTTGACCGCGTCACCGGCGCGATAGCGATAGCCGTCCGCGCAGAACTCGCGGGAGAACTGCTTCAGGAAGGACGAGGTGCCGGCCGGCGGGTTGTCCGCCAGCTTGCAGTAGTAGTCCTTCTGCGCGTCGTAGTACTCCTTCTTCCACTTCCGGTCCGCGATCCGGCCGGACACCTCGCCGGGCAGGTCCACCCCGGTCGGGCGGCCGAGACCGAACTTCTGCGCCATCTCGACCAGCGGGTCCTGGGCGTTGAGATCACCGGAGTTGCCGCCCTCCTTGAGCCAGAGGTCGTACGCGATCCGGTAGAAGAAGGTGTCGCAGGACAGCGCGAGTGCCTGGTCGAAGCCGATCATCCCGTAGGAGGCGGACTCGTAGTTCTTGAACTTCCGGTTGCCGACGACGAAGTTCGGCGAGCAGTCCAGCCGGGTCCTCGGCCCGTACCCGGCGCCCATCGCGGCCGCGGTGGTGATCGGCTTGAAGGTCGAGCCGGGCGCGAGCTGCGCCTGCAATGCCCGCGACAGCAGCGGCGTACCGGCTTGGGGTGAGTAGAGGGCGTCCAGCTCGCGTTGCGAGATACCGCCGACCCAGACGCCGGGGTCGTAGCTCGGGTAGCTCGCCATCGCGACGATCTGGCCGGTCTTGGTGTCCATCACCACGGCCGCGCCGGAGTCGGCGACGTAGTTGCGCTTGGTGATCTTGTCGTACTGCTTCCGCGCGGTCGTGATCGCGCCGCGCAACTCCTTCTCCACCGAGGCCTGGATCCGCGCGTCGATGCTCGTCATCAGCGTCGACCCGGGCACCGGCGCGGTCTGCTTCTGGACGCCGGTGGTGTAGCCGACGGCGTCGACGATGACGTTCTTGACACCCGGCGTGCCGCGCAGCATCGCGTCGTACGTCCGCTCGACCCCGGCCCGGCCGACCAGGTCCGACCGGTGCCCGATCGAGTCCTGCCCGGCCTTGTCCAGCTCGTCGAGCTCGCCGGTGGTGATCGGCGAGAGGTAGCCGAGCAGGTGGGCCGCGTTCACCCCGTACGGCGCGGGGTAGGCGCGGAGTGCGGTCGACTCGGCCGCGACGCCCGGGAAGTCCTCGCGGCGCTCCATCACCTCGATCGCGACCTGCTCGCTGACGTCCTTCGCCACCGGGATCGGCTGGTACGGCGTGCCGTTCCAGCAGGCGGGTGGTTTCGACGCCCCGGGCTCACCGCAGAGCATCGTCCGGGCGGTCAGGTCGGCCGGCTTCTGACCGAGCACCTTCGCCAGCCGCGCGAGCATCGCCTTCTGTTGCTGGTCGGGCAGCTTGGCCAGCACGGACCGATCGACCGTGATCACCAGGGAGACCCTGTTCCCGACCAGCGTCCGCCCTGCGGAGTCGACGATCGTGCCGCGCGGCGCCGGCACGAGGACCTCGCGGGTGTGGTTCTGCGTGGCTGCCTGGGAGTAGTCGTCGGACGACATCACCTGCATGTACCAGAGCCGGCCGATCAGCGTGAACATCAGCGAGAAGACGAGCACCTGGATCACGAACAGGCGGAGCCGCGGCTTGAGCGGGGCGGGGTTGAAGTGGTCGAAACTCATGGCAGCACCCGGCGGCGCTCCCGTGCCGGCACCACTCGCCGCATCATCCACAGCACCAGCGGGATCACCACGATCGCACCGACCACGTCGTACCCGGCGGCGATCCCGAGCCGGACCCCGAACTCACCCCAGTCCACCGCCGGATCGTGCAACAGCGACCCGGTCGCGGAGTACACACCGAGCGACAGCGCGGCAGACAGCACGACGGTCAGCGCGACCCCGAGTGGTCCCACCGGCCCGGCCGAGGTCTCGCGGCGGATCATGCCCGCGACATACCCCGACAACGCCAGCGCGAGTGCCCACCGCCCGGCCGTGTGGTCGGCGGGTGGCACCACATCCAGCAGCAGGCCGCCGAGGAAGCCGGTGATCGCGCCCCACTCCGGCCCCCGGGCCAGTGCGAGAGCGACGACCACGATCATCACCAGGTCACAACTGACCCCGGCGACCGCGATGTGCGGCAGCATCGAGGTCTGCACGGTGACCGCGATCATCAGGAGGAGGGCGGTCAGCCCGATCCGCAGCGAGATCACCTCAGCCGCCCTTCTCGGGCGACAACGCGGACCGCGGTGCCCGGGCGGGCGATCCGGTGACCACGCCGACCGTGTCGATCCGGCTCGGGTCGACGAACGGCTTGACCACCGCGGTGGACCCGAGGGCACCCTGGGTCAGAGTCACCGAGGTGACCGTGCCGATCGGGACGCCCGGCACGTAGGGCGCGTTGCCCCGCGAACCCCAGGTGACGATCCGATCGCCTGCCTTCGGCCGCGCCTTGAGGTCCACCAGTTTGTAGTCGAGGGCGCCCGTCGTCTCACCTCGCCCGGAGACGAAGCCCAGCGCCATCGTGGCGTTGAGCCGGCCGCCGACGGTCGAGTTCCGGTCGCCGATCAGCAGCACCGTGGCGGTGGCTTCCGTGGTCCGCACGACGCGGCCCACCAGCCCGTCGCCGTTCAGTACTGTCATGTCCGGTCGCACCCCGTCCGCCGTCCCGGCATCGATGGTCACTGTGTGGTTGAAGCTCTGCGCACTCCCGATCCCGATCACCCGGGCCGGCGTCACCGTGTAGTTCGGAGCCAGCTTCAGCAGCCGGTCCAGCTCGGCGGCCCGGTTCCGGGCGTAGTCCGTGGTCCGCAGTTCGTTGGTGAGTTTCTCGTTCTCCGCTTGGAGTTTCTCGTTCTCTGCTTTCAACCTATCCACTTCGGCGAACCGGTCCCGGAGGTTGTCCACAGGCTCCCGGGCGGACGTCGCGCTGGACTCGAGCGGGCCGAAAACGGCCGCCGCGGCGTGCCGGAGCGGCTCCACCGGGGAGCCGGCCGAGCGCCGCGCGTCGAGCACCATCAGCGTGAACGAGGCCAGGATGACGAGTACAAGGACGGTCCGGCGACGACGGGTCTCCCGGGGCATCCCGGCCGAACGGACCAGGCCCCTCGCGGGGGTTCCGAGATCTTTGAGCATGGGTTCAGCGGCGGTCGGTGACGAGGATGCGGTTCAGGGTCTCGATGTTGTCGACACACTTGCCGGCCCCGAGCACGACGGCGTCCAGCGGGTTGTCGGCGACATGGATCGGGATGCCGGTCTCGTGCCGCAGCCGCTCGTCCATCCCCTTCAGCAGCGCGCCGCCGCCGGTCAGTACGATGCCGCGGTCGACGATGTCACCGGCCAGCTCGGGCGGGGTCTTGTCCAGGGTGGCCTTGACCGCGTCCACAATCGCCGTGATCGGCTCCTCGATCGCCTGCCGGATGCTGGACGAGGAGACCTTCACGGTGCGCGGCAGGCCGGAGACCATGTCCCGGCCGCGGATCTCCGAGTCCGGCCCGTCGGTGGTCGGGTACGCCGAGCCGATGGTCATCTTGATCTGCTCGGAGGTGGCCTCGCCGAGCATCAGCGAGTACTCCTTCTTGCAGTAGTTCACGACGGCCTTGTCGATCGCGTCGCCGGCCACCCGGATCGACTGGCTGGTGACGATGCCGCCGAACGAGATCACCGCGACCTCGGTGGTGCCACCGCCGATGTCGACGACCATGTTGCCGGTCGCGTCGCGGACCTCGAGGTTGGAGCCGAGCGCGGCCGCCATCGGTTCCTCGATGATGTAGACCTTGCGGGCGCCGGCCATGTACCCCGCGTCGCGAACCGCGCGCTGCTCGACCGCGGTGATCCCGGACGGCACACAGACCACGATCCGCGGTTTGGCGAAGTACCGGCGTCTGTGCACCCGCTGGATGAAGTAGCGCAGCATCTGCTCGGCGGCGTCGAAGTCGGCGATCACGCCGTCCTTGAGCGGCCGGATCGCGGTGATGTTGCCCGGCGTACGGCCGATCATCTTCTTCGCCTCGTGCCCGAAGGCGACCGCCTCGCGCGGGTCGTCCGTCCGGATCGCGACCACGGAAGGCTCGTTCAGTACTACGCCGCGGCCGCGGACGTAGACCAGGGTGTTGGCCGTGCCGAGGTCGACCGCCATGTCGCGGCCGAGCATGCTGTTCGCCATTTCGGCGCCCTCCCGCTGCTCGGGTCCCGGGGATCTCAGGCTAAGCGCGGACCCGTCGCTACCCGGGGACCGACACGTCCCGTGGGCCCAGCACGGATAGTATCGGCTCCCTCACTGCAGGCCATTGACGGGCTCCCCTTCGTCCCAGTCGCTGGGCAATCGAGGCGTCCTGCGGTGCTGCCGTGCCGGCGGTTCTCGGGTGGTGCCGCCGGACTCTCGCGGATCCGGCGGCACCACGCGCCCCCAGAGCTCGCCCCTCCCCTGACGGGCGAGCGCTCCTCCCCACATGCGCGGCGGAGCAGAGCCCCGCCGGGCGAGCATGACCGGCCGCGGTTTCACGACGCTTTCGCGGCGCTTTCACCGAATCCCGGTCAGAATGGCTGGCATGGAATTCCGGTTGCTCGGCCCAGTAGAGGTCCTGGACGACTCCGGCCAGCGGATCGAGCTCGCCGCGAACCGGCTCCGGGTGCTGCTCGCCGCCCTCCTGCTGCAGCCGAACCGGGTCGTTGCCGGGCAGGAACTGATGGACACCCTCTGGGAGGAGGACCTGCCCGCGCGCCCCCGGGCCGCTT
>NZ_DASRXP010000284.1:0-8370 GCF_035687465.1 Kribbella sp. | reverse complement strand
CCTTGTCGCCGGACAGGTGAGGGCCCAGGTCGATGAACTTGGCTTTGGCGATGTCGGGTAGCCGCTGCAGCCCGGCGGTGTTGGTCTGGACCTGGACGATGTCGGGCAGGGTCCCACCGGCGATCAGTGCGGCGATCTTCGTCGCGTAGTCGGAGCCGGCCACGATGTTGAGGCTGAGGTCGGTATTGAGTTGCTTGTTCATGGACTGCCAGTAGGCGTTCTGGTCCTTCGGCGGCCCTAGGGCGCTGTAGGTGACCATGAAGGCGCTAGTCGGTTTGCCGTCGCCGACCGGACCGGGCAGGCGGGAGAACGGATCCTTCGGGTAGGCGTCGTAGACAGCCATCACCAGGCCGTCGCCGCTGCCCGGCTTGATCGGGGGTGCGTCGGAGGTGATCGCCGAGTAGGTGGGCAGGGCGTTCTTCAGGCCGCCGGACGCCGCGGTCGGCGTGGCCGATTTTCCGGAGCAGCCGGTCAACAGTGTGCCGCCGAAGGCTGCGGCGCCGACGCCGGCGACCCCGCCGAGAAGCACCGAGCGTCGTGGGACTCTGGTCGGTGCCGGTTCGCTAGTGGGCATGATCCGTTCCTTTTCGGTCGGTCTTACTGGTCGGTGTGGACCGTTACGGTGCGGTGTCGCCGGACAGGACCCAGGCGGCCGATGCGCCGTCGGCGTTCGTTGCCACGCGGAGGTCGAGTCGGGCGTACTTGCCGGCGGACTTCGTCTGGCCGGCGAGGTTGTTCACGATGGCCCCGGTGGCCGGCGTCACGATGATCTGCCCGTCGCCGTTCTGGGTGATCTGGTACTCCGTGCCGCGGGGCAGGTTGTTGGGCAAGGTGACGGTCACCGCGGTGGGTGCGAGGGTGACCAGGCCTTCTTCGTTGAGGCTGCCGACCGTGACCGCGGTGGCGGTGGTGGATCGCAGATACCTGGACCCGGACGAGCGGGACTCCAGCAGGGGATTGCGGTTGTCGGACAGCACGAAGGTGGCCGTGCCGCCGGCTGGGATGGAGTAGGCGGGCAGGGGGAAGGAGATGACGCCGTTCGACCCGTTGACGATCGTGACGCGTTGGCCCGGGCGCATGGCCGTGGTGGGCCAGGCGGCCAGGGTGACGTCGCCGGCCGTGCCGCCGAATCGAAGGGTGACGTGGTCGTCGGCGAGGCCCTGCAGGTCCGGTACCGTCGCGGCGGCTGCGCCCTGGCCGAAGAAGTTGGTGTACTCGTCATTGGTGCGCCCGCGCAGCTTGTCCCCGCCGGTGCCCCAGAGCCTGCGCCCACTGACGGACACCTGCCCCGAGGTGAACTTCGACCAGTTGATGCCGAACTTGTTGCCCGACGACAGCCCGCCGCCGCTGGCGATCGGCGCGTCGCCCTCGTAGTACAGGTTGCGGATCCGTACCGACGTGTTGGGCAGCGTCGCCGGTGCGCCGTCGATCAGCCGGGTGATGCTGTTCCGGCCGGCCAGGATGGTGAGGTTCTCGATGTCGAGAGTCACGCCGTCCACCTGGAAGTAGAACGGGATGATGCCGGTTGCTCCGGTGAATCCGGTGGCGGCGCCGTTGAGCGTTGCCGGGTTCAGGTCGCGCAGATCGATGGTGAGGTCGCGGACCTGCCAGTTGCCAGGGGCAAGAAATTGGGAGACGCGGCTGTAGGCCTGCTGCCGGGTGGAACGGGCCGCCAGGAGCACGTCCTGGAGTTCGCCGTGGATGCCGGCGCCGAACAGCGGCGTGTTGACATACCAGACCGGTGAGTCGCCGTTGAGGACGGAGAATCGGCTGCCGATGACGGAGCCGTGGGTGTCGAGCGGGACCTGCCAGTTGCCGGAGGCAAACATGAGTGCCCGGGTCTGGCAGTCCAGTACGTCGGTGTCCTTCACCGAGCCGTTGAGGTACGTGGCCAGGTAGAGCCCGACACGGGTGTTGGCCGAACGGCAACCCGTGAGGGAGGTGTTCTTACCTCGCATGGTGAACGCGGGACCGGCGGAGCTGGCGCCCTGGTAGATGTCGAACACGGTGTAACCGGTCACGGTGGCGCCGTCAGCCTCGTCATGCGTCGAGGTGGGCGAGTTCGGACCGGCCGACCCACTGCCTCCGGACACGGTGAGGCCGCGAGTACGGCCGTGCCGATGGGTGCGGCGACCGGGGAGGTTGGCCTCCTGCGAGAAGGTGCCGGTGTCGATGGCGTGGCGGACGTTGAGGCTGTTCGGGCCGACGACTGTCGTCCCCAGACCGCTCCAGTCCTCCAGGCCGTAGCCGAAGTGGTTGAGGGAGACCTGGAGGAGACCATTGCGGAAGGTCGGCGCTATCACCTGCATGTCGACACAGCCGATCAGGTAGAACACCGAGGCGATGAACCGCTGCGCGGAGAAACCGACGATCCTGCTGCCCGTCAGCCCCTCCAGTTGGATGACGGGAAAGATGCCCTCTGTCGTCGCCGCGCTGTCGTCGTAGTCGCAGCTGCCACCGATCAGATCCACCCGGGCATCGGCCAGGGCGCAGAGCCGCACGTTGGTCTGGTAGCCGGTCTCCTTCAGCGGGGAGGTGAAGGAGACGGTTGTTCCGGTGCTGTCGAGGCCGGCGGTGACGACCTCACCGAGCCGAGCCCGCTTCGCGCCCCCGGGCGGAGTCCCGCCATGCAGCGACTCGTAGACCTCATCGTCCGAGATCAGCCGGAACCGGTCGCCCTTCCGTACTGCGTGCGCACCGGCGAGCTGCACCCGGGCGACGGTGTTGAAGCTGGCCGGGTCGTGAGCGGGATCGTCGACGAGATTGACGTTGTCGACGTGAGTGATGCTGCTGACGGGCTCGGTCCACAACGGTTCGGTGTAGAGGGTGAAGGCGGGTGCGGTGAAGGTGTTGAAGAAGAGCCGGGCGCCCGGTTCGAAGATGATCGCCTTGCGGGTTCCGTGCGTGAGTTGGCGTTCGTAGCTGATCGGCAGGTCCATGGGTGGGATGGTCAGTGCCGGTTCGGCGGAGTCGAAGAACGCGTCGAGGGCGGTCTCGATCTCCTCCTTCGTGGAGCCCGGACCGATGCCCTGCTTGCTGTAGGCCGACAGCGGCTTGGCCTGCGCGGGGAGCGTGAGGCCGGCGGTAGCGAGCAGGCCGGCGCCCGCGGCCAGCAGGCCGCGTCGGCCCAGACCTTCGGTGAGCGGAGGTGTCGTCATGGGAAAGCTCCTTGCCTTGAAGCTTGGACGGGTGGGGTGCTCAGCCTTTGATCGCGCCGGTCAGCACGCCCTTGGTGAAGTTGCGTTGCAGGAACGGGAAGATCATGGCGATCGGCAGCAGGGCGAGCACTGCGACAGCCATCTGGACGGCCTGAGTGGGTGGCTGCGACCCCGCGTCTCCGGAGGCGTCGAGGATCGGGTTGCCCTGCAGCACATAGGTTCGGACGACCAGCTGGAGCGGCCAGCGGGTGGTGTCGTTGAGGTAGAGCATCGCGTTGAAGAAGGCGTTCCAGTAGCCGACCGCGTAGAACAGGCCGACGACGGCGAGCACCGCCCGGGACAGCGGCACCACGATGGTGGCGAAGATGCGCCACTCGCCCGCACCGTCGATCCGGGCCGCGTCGAGGAGTTCTTCGGGGATGCCCATGAAGAAGCCGCGGACGATCACCAGGTTGAAGGCACTGATCGCCGACGGCAGGATCAGCGCCCATACGTTGTCGATCAGGCCCAGCTGCTTGACCATCAGGTAGCTGGGGATGATGCCGGGCGTGAACAGGAACGTCAGCAGGAAGAAGGTCAGGATCGGCCGGTGGCCGAACGAGTCGCGTCGCGTCAGCCCGTAGGCGGCCAACGTCGTACAGATCAGACTCAGCGTGGTTCCGACGACGGTGACGAACACGCTGACCAGGACGGCCTTGGTCACCACGCCACCGGACAGGATGGCCCGGTAGGCCTCGAAGGTGAAGCTGTCGGGCAGGATCATGAATCCACCGTTGGCGGTCAGGTCGGCCTGGCTGGCCAGGCTGGTGGAGACGACCACCAGGAACGGGAACAAGACGACGACCGCGACGACGATCAGGACGATCGCCTTGATCACCCGCGTCGGTACCGAAGGCTTTCCGGCCCAGACCGGCCGGGCATCTGTTGTGCTCATTGCCGCGAATACACCCCCTGTTCGCCGAGCAGATGGGAGACCTTGTTGGCGACCAGGATCAAGATCAGTCCGACCACGCCCTTGAACAGGCCGGCCGCGGCGCCCAGGCCGAAGTTGCCGTCGCCGATGCCGTGGAAATACACGTAGGTGTCCAGGACCTCGGCGGCGTCCGGACCGACGTTGGCCCGTTGCAGCAGGATCTGCTCGAAGCCGACGTTGAGCGCCTGGCCGAGGTTCAGGATCAGCAGGATCGCGATGATCGGCCGGATGCCGGGCAGCGTGACGTGCCAGAGCCGGCGCCACCAGCCCGCGCCATCGATCGCGGCCGACTCGTACAAGGCATCGTCGATCGCGGTCAGCGCGGCGAGGAAGATGATCGTCGCCCAGCCGGCGTCCTTCCACACGCCTTGGGCAACGATCAGCAGCTTGAACGTCTCCGGAGTGGTCATGAAGCCGATCGAGTGCAGTCCTTGCTGGGACAGGAACTGATTCACCACCCCCGAGCCGCCGAGCACCTGCTGGAACAGGGCTACGACGAGCACCCAGGACAGGAAGTGCGGCAGGTAGACGACGGTCTGCACGACCTTCTTGACCCGCGAGCTGATCAACGAGCTCAGCAGGAGCGCTAGTGCGATCGGCACCGGGAAGGCGAGGAAGACCTGCAGGAAGGTGATCTGCAGGGTGTTCGACACCGCGCCCCAGAAGGCCGGATCGGTGAACAGGAGTTGGAAGTTCGCGAAGCCGACCCAGGGCGCCTGATCGATCGGTAGATAGGGCTGGTAGTCCAGAAAGGCGATCACGTTGCCCAGCAAGGGCACGTAGGTGAACACCAGCAGCAGCAATCCGGCCGGCAGGACCATCAGGAGCATGGAACGGTCGCGACGCAGCCGCTGGGTGCGGCTGAGGCGAGACGGCCGACGGGTCGAGCCAGGCAGCGAGCGCGGCTTGTGCCGCTCGCTGACGAAAGTTGGCATCGGATGCTCCTCGGTCTGACCCGGCGGCGAACCTCGAACGGTCCCTAGTGGCTATCGAGCTTCTGGTGCTCTGGTGAATCTTCGAGAACGATACCGAGCAGCATGACAGCGCGGATCTCGTTAGGCAACAGGCAAATTACGAGAAGATTGCCGACCCTCCCTGCACTAGTTTGAGTAGATTTCCGGTATCGTTCCCGACAACGCGTCGCGGATTGTGACGCCACTTCGGCCGCACCAGCACACCGACCCAGCGCCGACCGGGCAGTCACGCGCCGGCGCTTCCTTGGAGGCAGCAGTGAACCCTGCCGCACATCGACAGGCCGTCCTGCTAGGCCCGAACGACCTGCGCATCCGACCCCAGACCGGCCGAACGGTGGGGCCTGGTGAACTCCTCATCACCCCTGACGCCGTCGGCGTCTGCGGTACCGACCTCGAACTGCTGGCCGGCACGATGGGGTATCTGACCGACGGCGGCGCGAAGTACCCGATCGTGCCCGGCCACGAATGGACCGGCATAGTCGACGAGGTCGGGCCCGGGGCGACCGGCTTCGCGGTCGGTGACCGCGTTGTGGGCGAGTGCTCGGTCGGTTGCGGTGCCTGCGCCACCTGTGGTGCGGGCAGCTATCACCTCTGCCCGGACCGCACCGAAACGGGGATCCTGAATCGCGCCGGAGGGATGGCCTCCATGCTGGTGTTCCCGGCGCGGGCGGCTCATCGCCTCCCGCCGAGTGTCGATCCGCTGGACGCGGCGCTGATCGAGCCGCTCGCGGTCGCCTATCGCGGCCTGCACCGTCTGTCGGCGGCACCTGCCGGCCCGATCGCCATCATCGGCGCCGGCACGATCGGCTTGCTGTGCGCATTGGCGGCGCGGGCCATCGGCATGGGGCCGGTGCTGCTGGTGGAGCACCACCACGCCCGCCGCGCGTTCGCGGCGAGCCTCGGGTTCGAGGCCGTTGGGACTTCTCCGGACCGCTTCGGTCAGGTGATCGATGCCAGCGGCACTGCCTCCGGCACGGCCACAGCCCTGCAAACTGCCGCAGACGGCGGTCGAACCGTGGTGCTCGGCCTGTGCGGGCAACCGGCCGTACCCGTGGACCTGGACAGCCTCGTCCTGCGCGATCTGGTCCTCGTCGGCAGCCTCGGCAGCCCTGGCGTCTGGCCGGAGGTCATCGAACTGGTGGCGAGCGGTCGCGTCCTGCCGTCGACCATCATCAGCCACGAGTTCACCCTCGACGAAGCCACCCAGGCATTCGAGCGAGCGCGAGACGCCGACCCGGCCACTCGCAAGGTGGTCGTGCGTCCGCAACGAACGGCTGCGCCGCAGCCCACCGGCGAACGCGCCGTTCATGCCTGAACACGCTGTTAGCCTCTTGACTGCAACCGATCCAGAAAGGCCGGGTACCTCGTCATGGTGACCATCCGGGACGTCGCAGCGGCAGCCGGCGTGTCCGTATCGACGGTATCCCGCGTTCTGTCCGACCAGTACGGCGTCAGCGAAGCCACCAAACGGGAAGTGGAACGAGTCTCCCGACGCCTCAATTACCGGCCCAGTGCTGCCGCCGCATCGCTACGCACCAGGTCGACCGGCGTCGTCGGGATGCTCGTCCCCGAGATCACCAACCCCTACTTCCCCGCCGTTGTGCAAGGTGTCGAGCAGGAGTTCGCGCGCGTCGGTGTGGACCTCATCCTGTGCGACTCCGGCAACGACGTCGACGCAGAAGCCCACCGGCTCGACACACTGCTGCGCCGCAGGGTGGATGCCCTGATCATCTGTCCGGTCGACACCGAGCGCAGTGCCACCGCCCTGCGGTCGATCGCCGGCCAGGTACCGCTGCTGCAGATCGACCGTCATGCCGTCGACAACGTCGACTTCGTCGGCGTCGACGAGTCCAGTGGCATCACCCAAGTTGTCGCTCACCTGGCAGCCAACGGCATCACCACCGCAGCCTTCGTCGGCAGTGCAGCCGGGATTTCCAGCATCGCCGAACGGGCCCAGGCATTCACGACCGCATGCCGGGCGCACGGGATCATCGCCCACCCAGTTGTCACCGTCACCGACACCGACGTCGCTGCCGGACGCCAAGCCGCGCGAGACCTGCTGGCATCGACTGATACACCACCCCCGCAGGCAATCATCTGTGCCAACGACCTCCTCGCGTTCGGCGTCATCGCCGAAATCACCGCGGCCGGCCTGCGGTGCCCACAAGACATCGCGGTCACCGGCTACGACGACAGCCCCGCCGCCGAACTCGTGGGACTCAGCAGTGTGCGTCAACCCCTCAGCGATATCGGCCGCGAGGCCGTCAGGCTGGTCCGCAATCTCAGCTCTACGCCGAGAAGCGTCCGTTTGGCTCCACAGTTCATCCTTCGGGCCACCACCCCGCCGGGCAGCACCCCGTTGCTCCGGCTCTGAGGGGCGACGGCGACGTAGTCACACGACTCGCGCAGGGCCAGTGCTTGATCGGGCGACGAGGTGGCCCGGTGGTGTCAGCACTGTCTGGGGTTCCTGGCCGTCGAGGACGTCGAGGAGGGCGCGGGCGCCGCAGGCTCCGAACTCGACGACGTCGCGTTCGCTCGCCGTCAGTGGAGGATCGATCAGGTCGTAGTAGATCGAGTTGCCCATGGCAACGACCGAGAGGTCGGCGGGGACCTGCAGGCCGCGCTCGCGCAGCGTCCGTACTCCGGCCATCGCCATCACGTCGTTGTCGTAGATGATCGCGGTCGGGGTGGGGCCGGGAGCTGACAGCAGGGAACTGGTGGCTGCCGAGGCATCGGCCGCGGTGTAGTCGGCGTACCGGGTTCCCGCGTCGACGAGACCGCGGCGCTCGATCTCCGACCGCAGCGCCCGCGTCCGCACCGACGTGTGCCGGAACTCCCTCCGGCCGGCCACCCGGGCCAACCGGACGTGCCCGAGGTCGGCCAGGTGGTCGACGATCTCGATCATCGCGATCGCCTCGTCGGAACGCACGGCCGCGAGTCCGGGCTGGGCCTTCGAGAGGCCGAAGGCCGCGGCCGGCAGGCCGATCTTCTGAAGGTGGAGCAGCCGGGGATCCTTGTGCCGCAGGTCGCTCAGAAGGACTCCGTCAACCCTGCGCTCGCCCCACCACCGGTCGTAGACCTCCAGTTCGGTCTCGATGTCGTTGACCATCTGCAGCACCATGGCGACGCCACGATCGGCCAGCACCTCCTCGACGCCGACGATGATCTCGCGGAAGTACGGCTCGAAGCTGAGCAGCCGGGGCGGCCTGGCGAGGACGAAGCCGACCGCGTTGGCCCGCGCGTTCGACAGCGCCCGGGCGGCGCT
>NZ_DASRXP010000283.1:0-31936 GCF_035687465.1 Kribbella sp. | reverse complement strand
CGCCGTCATCTACGCGACCAAGCGGCCGAACCCGTCCCCGCTCTGGTTCGGCTTCCACGAGATCTTCCACGCCTGCACGGTGGCCGCGTTCGTCTGCCACTACATCGCGGTCAGCATCGCCACCTACCGCGCCGGCTGAGTCCTTCAAACACCTAGTTCCGCGAGGGTTCTCCGGAACTCGTCGTAGCGCTGCGGGCCCAACTGCGCTGCCCAATCGGCTTCCAGCCGCCCGATCGCCGCGCGGCTGAACGCGACCGCCTCGTCGCCCTTGCCCGTACGCCGGACCAACCGCACGCGACGGTCCTCCGCCAGCCGGTCGGACTCGGTGAAACCGAGGTCCTGCAGGTAGTCCACATGCTGCCCGAGACCCTGTTTCGTCATCCCCGCCGCCTCGGCCAGGTCGGTGATCCGACCGCCCTCGGCGGGGATCATCTCGAGCAACCGGTAGTGCGAGATCCGCAGGCCCGGGAACCTCGCCTCCGAGTCGACCAGGATCTCCAGGCGCAGCCGCCGCAGCGCGAGCCCCAACAGCCCGGCGATGTGGTCGCCGTGGAATCCCTGACCGCTCGCTGGATCAGCGCTGCCCGGAAAGTCATTGACGGAAGTCATAAGGCAACTTTACTATCTCAAGTGGTAAGGCAACTTTACTTCTTCAGGACCGACCGACTTCTTCAGGGCCGACGGATCTGAAGCTGATCTGAAGGTCGGCCGTCACCATCGGGGGAAACGACTTCATCGGGGGGAACCCATGACCACCACCTACAGCGAGGCGCTCGCGTCGCTGGGCCGGGACGCGCCCAGCGATCAGTCCCTCAGCGACCTCGTCCAGACCATCACCGGACGACCGGATGCCGAGCCCACCTCGGCCCGGGTCGAGCCGGTGGACTACCCCATCGGCACGCCGAGCACGCAGGAACTGCTCCGGGTGACCGGGACCGCGCGACTGGCCGACGGCGACACCGTCGAGTGGTCCTGCTTCCTCAAGAAGCTCCAGTCGGCGCGACACTGGCCACTCATCCACCTGATTCCCGAAGGATTCAGGGAGGCCTTCGTCCAGAACCTGCCCTGGCAACTCGAGGCGGCGGTCCATCGCAGCGACATCGCGACCTTGCTGCCGGACGGTTTGCGCCTGCCGAAGCTGTACCGGCTCAACGAGTACGACGACGACCGGGCCACCTTGTGGATGGAGAACGTGATCCAGGCGCCTGGGATCTGGCCCATGGAGCGGTTCGAGCGAGCGGCGTACCTGCTCGGCAGGTTGTCCGCCCGCCGCCAGCTGCACCTGGTGAAACCCTTGCTGCCAAGGGGTGACGTGGAGACCCCGGGCGTCGGGCTGCGGTACTACACCAACGGCCGCGTGGTGAGAAGCGTCCTTCCCACCTTGGCCGACGACCAGACCTGGCGGCATCCGCTGTTGTCGGCGGCGGTCTGCAACACCGGGGATCACCGGCTCAGGGACGATCTACTCGAGTTGGCGGAGCGGCTGCCCGCAGTACTGGATGCGTTGGATGCGTTGCCGCAGTGCTATCAGCACGGGGATGCGAGCCCGCAGAACCTGCTCGTCTCCCGGGACGAGCCGGACGAGTTCGTGGTGATCGACTGGGGCTTCGACTGTCCGCAGGCGGTCGGGTTCGATCTCGGCCAACTGCTGATCGGACTGGCGCATGCCGGTGAACTGTCCCCCGCGGCTCTGCCTGCTGTCCACAAGGTGATCCTGAAGGCCTTCATGGAGGGCCTGGCCATCGACGGGATGGATGTCACCGAGGAGCAGGTGACTTACGGCTACCTGGGCTCGCTGATGGCCCGGTCGGCCTTCACCGCACTGCCCCTGGAGCTCTTCGCGAATCCTCCGTCGCCGGCCGGCATCGCGATCTTCGAGCAGCGCGTCGACCTGACCCGCGCGCTGATCGACCTGGTGTCGCCGATCAACTAGGAGTCAGGACGAAGACCCGGAGGTCGCGGCCGCTGCGTTCGACGTAGGTGTCGTAGGCGGGCCAGACCTTCGTGACGAGAGGCCAGACCCGGTCCCGCTCAGCCCCCTCTGCCAGGGCGGCGAGGACCGGGATCTCGTTGCCGCCGGGAAGCATCACCGAGGCGGTCGACGCGGCCAGCAGGTTGCCGGACCACGCGGGGTGATGCTCCTGACCCCAGTTCGACGCCGTGACGATGAAGCAGTCACCGTCGGCCGCGTAGATCAGCGGCACGGTTCGCGGCAGGCCCGACTTCCGGCCCTGGGTGGTCAGAAGCAACGTGGGCAAGGCGGAACGGCCGAGGATGGTCACCCTTCCGCCGGTCCTGCGCTGCAGCCAGCGATCGACCGGTACGAGGGTCCGCCCGGCCGCCGCGAACCACGGCCGGTGGCCTAACGACCGGATGACATTCGTGTACCAGCCCATGCACGAAGTCTGCCGTCACCTCGAAGGCGGGTATGTATGAGGGTGTGAGGAACCTTAGTTACGCAGTACTGGCCGCCGCCGCCGGCCTGGTCCTGACCGGGTGTGGTGACGAATCGACCTCTGATGCGGGCAGCAGCCCCACGCCACCCAGCACGAGTTCGCCCGGCACGGTCTCCCCCAGCCTGCCGACGGCGACAGTCCCCGTGCCGGGCGGGTCGGGACTTCCGCTGACCGTCACCCGCACCGGTGGTTTCGCCGGTTTCGACGACCGCGTAGTCGTCGGCGTGGACGGCGTCACCAGCGTCAGTCAGCGCGGCAAGGATCCCGTGCGCTGCAAGCTCGATGCCGGACTGCTGACGACCATCACCGCGGCGGTCCAGCAGATCGACTGGGCCGCCCTCGGCACGACCAAGCCGATCGTGCGGCATCCCGACGACATGATCATCGCGGTCTCGGCGGGCGGCCGACTGGCCCGGATCGAGGACCCGTTGGTGAAGCCCCTGACAGCCCCGGTGAGCAAGCTGCTCACCGGGGCCGCCGTGCCGCCCGGCAACCTCTGCAAACCGGTCTAGAGGCAGACCGGTCTGGGCTAGGCGGCCGTCACCGCCACGTCGTCGATCACGAAGCTGGTCTGCAGCGAGGAGTCCTCGTTCTCGAGGAACCTCACTGTCACCGTCTTTCCCTTGTAGGCAAGGACATTCAGCGTCTTCAGCGAGTACGCCGTACTCTTGTTCAGGTTCGAGTACGTCGCCAGCGTGGTCGTCGTGGTTCCGTCGACGATCTGCACCTTGACCGTGTCGTACACCGTCGACGTGGTCGTCTCGGCCGTGTCGATGGTGATCCACAACGCCAGCGACGCCGCGGTCGCCGAAGCCGGGATCGTGACGGACTGGCCGAGATTCGCCGTGGCAGTCACGCCTTTGCCGCCCAGCCACGCCTTGTACGTCCCAGCATGAGCCGGCTTCGAGGTGCTGTTGGTGATCACCCCAGCGGTCCCGGTCCAGTTGACCGCGCCCGCTTCGAAGCCCGGGTTCTGCAGCAGGTTGGGCCCTGTCGGCGGGATCGTGGTGCCGTAGTCCTTTTGGGCGTAGTTCCAGATCATGTGACCGATCGCGTCGATCTGGCGGTCCAGCGACGTCAGGTTCAGGTTGTTGATGTTGTCGCAGGACCGGTGGTAGCAGGCATCGAACGCCGCGTTCGCCGTACCACCCCACTTGGTCGCCTGGGCCGACGTCTTGATCCCCTCGGCGCCCGAGAAGGTGCCTGCGGTCGGGATCCCGAGCGACCGGAACGCCGCATGATCCGAACGACCCTGTACGTCGATGTACTCGGTCTGCACGCTCTTGCTGGTGAAGTACGAGACCAGGTCGTCCCGCGCACCGTTGCCGGCCGGGTTGTCGTCGTACACGAAGTAGCCCGGGTTCGGCGACGCGAGCATGTCGAAGTTCAGGTAGAGCTCGATCTTGTCGCGCTCGGCGGCGGGCAGGTTGTTGACGTAGTACTTCGAGCCCACCAGGCCGAGTTCCTCTGCGCCCCAGAAGCCGAAACGCAAACGATTCCTGGGGATCTGGCCGCTGGCAGCGTAAGCGAGGGCGGTTTCCAGTACGCCGGCGCTGCCCGAGCCGTTGTCGTTGATTCCCGGACCGGAACTCACGCTGTCCAGGTGGGAGCCGGTCATCACGACGTGGTTCGCGTCGCCTTGCGGCCACTCGGCGATCACGTTGTACGACGTACCGGCGGAGGTGGAGAACGACTGCAGGGTGGTGGTGTAGCCGGCCGCGTCGAGCTTCGACTTCACCCAGTCGGCGGACGCGCGGTACCCGGTCCGGCCGGTGTAGCGGTTGCCGCCGTTGTTGGTGGCGATCGTCTGGAGCTGGTCGAGATGGGCCTTGGCGTTGGTGACGGAGATGTCCGGCGACACGACCGCGGAGGCGGTGGTGCCGGGGACGAGAACTGAGGCGACCAGAGCGGCTCCGAGCACGCCGTACCGGGCCTGATTCCTGAAGGACTTGGACATTGGACGGATCTCCTTGCCTCACAAGGAATGAGAACGTCCGGGGCAGAGCCTGGGCGAGGCCCTGCCCCGGACGGGTGCTGCGAAGTACCGGCTAGCCGATCAGCGACACGTCGTCGATGACGAAGCTGGTCTGCAGCGAGGAGTCCTCGTTCTCGAGGAACCTGACCGTGACCGTCTTCCCGGCGTACGCCCCGACGTTGAACGTCTTCTGGGTGTACGTGGTGTTCTTGTTGACGTTCGAGTACGTCGCCAGCGTGCTGGTCGTCGTACCGTCGACGATCTGGATCTTCACCGTGTCGTACACCGTCGAGGCGGTGGTCTCGGCAGTGTCGATCCGCAGCCAGAGCGACAGCTGGGCCGAAGAGGCACCGGCCGGGATGGCTACGGACTGGCCGATGTTCGCCGTGGCGGTGACACCCTTACCGCCCAGCAGGGCCTTCCAGGTACCGGCGTGAGCCGGCCTGCTGCCGCCGCTGGTGACGACTCCCGCAGTCCCGGTCCAGTTGACCGCACCGGACTCGAAGCCCGGGTTCAGCAGTCGCTCGGAACCGGTGGGCGGGGCGACGGTGCCACAGGTGGCGGCGCCGGCCGGGACGGTGATCCCGCTGAACGCGGCCTCGATACCGAGGCACTGGGCCGAGCTGGCGCCGTACAGCTCCTTGGCGGAGTTGATCGCACCCTCCCGAGCGTCCTTGTAGGTGCTGCCCGAGCTGAGCTTCGTGCTCAGCGTGCGGTACCAGACCTTGGCGGCGACGTCACGGCCGACACCGGTGATGGTGGCGCCGTTGCAGGCGGTGCTGCTGTGCGACACGCCGCCGATGACCTTGGTGCCGGTGCCCTCGGAGGCCAGGTAGAACCAGTGGTTCAGCGGGCCGGAGGAGTAGTGCGGGTCGAGCCCACCAGTGCTGGTCGTCCAGCAGTCCTTGCTGGCACCGTCCTTCGACGGCTTGTCCATGTAGCGCAGCGGCGTGCCGTTGCCGTTGATGTTGATCTTCTCGCCGATCAGGTAGTCACCCGGGTCGGACGAGCTGTTCGCGGAGAACTCGACGGCGGTACCGAAGATGTCCGAGGTGGCCTCGTTCAGGCCGCCGGCGTCACCCGAGTAGTTCAGGTTGGCGGTCGCCTCGGTGACACCGTGGCTCATCTCGTGACCGGCCACGTCGAGCGAGGTCAGCGGACGGGCGTTGCCCGAGCCGTCGCCGTACGTCATCTGGGTGCCGTCCCAGAACGCGTTCACGTACGCGTTGCCGTAGTGCACCCGGGAGCGGGCGCCCTGGCCGTTGTTGAAGATGCCGTTCCGGCCGTGGACGTTCTTGTAGTAGTCCCACGTCAGCTGGGCGCCGTAGTGCGCGTCCACGCCGGCGGTCTGGCGGTTCGCGGTGGTGCCGCTGCCCCAGGTGTCGTCCGGGTCGGTGAACGTGGTGCCGCTGCCGGAGGTCGCGCCGTTGAGGTCGGTGGTCCAGTTGCCACCGCGGCTCGTGTCGGTCATCGAGTAACTGCCGGACGTACCGATGCTGACCGTGCCGGAGTACATCGAGTTCCCGGTACCGGTCTTCACCTCGTCGTCCTGGTCCAGCACCGCGCCGGTCTGGGCGTCGATGAAGGAGTGCAGCACCGACGGCGTCTGGTCGGCCTTGGTGCCGGACGTGACCACCTCGTAGGCGAGCACCGGCTTGCTGGGCGTCACGAAGACGACCAGCGTTCCCTTGTTGGCCGTGGCTTTGAAGTCCGCCGACTTCGCACCCTTGGCCAGCGCCGCCGACTGGGACAGAGTCGGCTTGGTGGAGGCGATCGCGACCTTGCTCGCGCCCCGGTTGTAGGTCACGTTGCTGATCGTGTCGCCCTTGCGCTTCACGATCAGGTCGCCGCCGATGACGGTCAGGCCGTTGTAGGTCCGGTCGTAGCGGACGTACTCGGTGCCGTCGGCATCCTTGACGACGTCACGGACCTTGAGCACCTCGCCTCCGGCCAGACCGAGGGCTGTGGCCGTCTGCGCGGTCAGCGCTTGTTCGGCCTGGACTGCGGCCGGCTGGTTGAAGCCGGACGCCGGGAGCGGAGCCGTACGGTTGGCGGCTCCTGCGGGTGACCCGGTGAAGGCCCCGGCCATTCCCGCTGCTGCGACGATGGCCACCGCCCCTGCTGATGTCAGTCGTTTCAAGACAACATCTCCTCACGGTGTGGTCGCTGTTTGGGCGCAGCGACCAATATCAAATGGGGACGTCGGACTCGTGCTGGCTCAGCAGTGCCACGGCTCACCTGTGACACTGTGTGTCAGGACATGCGAGTTCTGTTACATCCGACTGAGGGAGGACTCTCTACCTCGGCCGGGCCGGAGTCAAGGGATTCTGCCGAAACGGCAGGGAAAACCCGCGCTGGCTCGCGTTGTCAGCGCGCGGGGTTCAGCTCACGTCGAAGGTCTTCCGGCAACACGATCGGGAGCCGGCAGGTGAACTTCTGACATACGTACGCCGCGGACTGGCCGCCGACCAGGTCCCTCCCGGCCATCAGCGGTACGTCGAGCCCGGGTGCGCCGCGTACCACGGCGGTTCCCCACGGCGCGTTCTTCAGCGCAGTGGCGAGCAGTTCGCCGGAATCGCCGACGATCGCGATCTCCAACGGGCCGGCGGCCTGCGTCTCCGCTACGGCAAGCGCCCGCCCGGCGAACCGCGGAGCACGACTGGCCAAGGTCGCCGAAGACGCCAGCGCCTGCTGCGCCGCAGCGTCGTACCGGGTCGATCCGGTCAGGGAGGCCATGGTGGTGAGGGCTTCCGCGGCGAGGGAGACGCCCGACGGGCTTGCGTTGTCCGTCGGGTCCTGCGGGCGCCACACCAGCGCCTCGGCGTCCGCGGCGGTGTCATAGAAGGTGCCGTCAGCAACGAATTGCTCGAGGACCCGGTCCAGCAGTGATTCAGCCACCTTCAGCCAGTCGGCATCGCCGGTGACTCCGAGGAGGGTGAGGCATGCCTGGGCGTACGCGGCATAGTCCTCGAGCACGCCGTGCGCGGTGCCGACCTGCCCGTCCCTTGAAGTCCGATGGAGTCTGCCGGACTCGTCGAGGTGCACGTCCCGGACCAATCCGGCCGCAGCCACCGCCGCCTCGACGTACTCGGGCTTCTCCAGTACTACGCCCGCGCGGGCTAGCGCAGTGATCGCCAATCCGTTCCAGGCGGCAACCACCTTGTCGTCGCGGCCGGGGTAGGTCCTGGTGCTGCGAGCGTCACGTAGTACCGACTTCACGCGCTCCCAGCGCTGCGGATCGTCGGGGTCCTGGCGGAGCTGGAGGACGGACGAGCCGTGTTCGAACGTGCCGGTGACGTCGCAGAGGTCGATCACCCAGGCGGCGTCATCGCCGAGCACCTCGTGGAGCTGCTCGGGCGTCCAGACGTAGTACAGGCCCTCTTCGCCTTCGGTGTCGGCGTCCAGCGCGGAGGCGAACCCGCCTTCGGCAGTGCGAAGCTCGGCCAGCAGGAAGTCGGCGGTCTCGAGCACGATCCGTTTCGCCAGCGGGTCCTCGGTGACGCCCCACCAATGCGTGTAGACATCCAGCAGCAGCGCGTTGTCGTACAGCATCTTCTCGAAGTGCGGGATGACCCACTGCTTGTCGACGCTGTACCGCGCGAACCCGCCGGCGAGCTGGTCGTACATGCCGCCGCGGGCCATTCGCTCGCAGGTCTGCGAGACCATGGTGAGGGCATCCGCCGAGCCGGTCCGGCGGTGATGCCGGAGCAGGAAGTCGAGCACCATCGACGGCGGGAACTTCGGCGCCGGGCCGAACCCCGCGTCGACCGGATCGAAGTCGACCTTGAGCAACGCGGCCGCTCTCTCCAGCGTCTTCTCGTCGAGAACGCCTTGTACCGTGGACTTTCTGGCACCGAGCTGCTGCACCACGCTCTGGCCGATGCCGTCGATCTGGTCGCGCTTGGTCTGCCAGGCCTCGACCAGCGACTCCAGCACCTGACGGAAGGTCGCCATCCCGGACCGCGGCTCGGCCGGGAAGTAGGTACCGCAGAAGAACGGCTCACCGGTCGGCGTCAGGAACACCGACATGGGCCAGCCGCCGTGCCCGGTCATCGCCACCGTGGCTTCCATGTAGATCGCGTCCACATCGGGACGTTCCTCGCGATCCACCTTGATGCTGACGAAGTGCTCGTTCAGGTACGCCGCGGTCTGCTCGTCCTCGAACGACTCGTGCGCCATCACATGACACCAGTGGCAGGCGGAGTACCCGATCGACAGGAATACCGGCACGTCCCGCTCGCGCGCCGCCGCGAACGCCGCTTCTCCCCACTGCTTCCACGCCACCGGGTTGCCGGCATGCTGGCGCAGGTAGGGCGACGTGGACGTACCGAGTTCGTTGGCGGCCATGCCCCAACGTTAGGTGGTCTGGGAGATGGCCACCGACAGGCCCAGCGCGACAGCCATGATGACGAGTTCCACGCCGACGAGTTGCCAGAACCGGGGGCCGGGCTCGATCAGGTTGTCGATCACCTGGCGGCGGTGGATCCAGCCGCCGATGATCAGGACGAAGAAGACGGCCGTCTTGGCGATCAGCAGGGCGCCGTACGAGTCCGAAGTGAGTGCGTCGAAGGCCTTACCGTAGCCGCCGCCCATCGCGGCCAGCCGCCCGGCCGCGCTGATCAGACCGCTCAGCAGTACGGCGATCGACGAGAGCACTGCGACCTGGTTGAACCGCTCGAGCACCAGCGGCAGACCGTTGCGGCTGGCTCGTCCGTAGCGGACCAGGCCGGCCAGTCCGCCGACCCAGGTGGTCGCCGCGATGACGTGGATGACCAGGGCCGCGCCGGCGAGGACGACGTACGGCTCGTTGCGCGGGTAGGCGGTCAGGGCGGGTGGCACCAGGGCCGCGATGGCGACCAGTACGCCGAGTCCCGCCGCCGACGAGGTTTGGACCCGACGGATGCCGATCGCCAGCGCGACGACCAGGATCCCGGTGATCAGCAGGGATTTGACCTCGGGCACGCCGAGCGCGTCGTCCAGCCGGAGCCGGAGCAGGTCGACCGGGGTGGCCAGCAGGATCGCCGCCGTCACGATCGCACCACCGAACGCGGCCACCGCCCAGATGATCGCGGAGTTGCTCGCGTCCCGGACCGCGCGGCGACCCTGGATCCCGAGCGGACCGCCGTCAGTACGGAGCAGAACGACCGCGGCGAGGAGGGCGCCGGCGCAACCGACCGTCGCCATCGTCGACAACAAGTGGAAGAACGGCAGCAACCAGGTGACGAACAGACCGGGGCCGCCGGCGGGGTTGTCCTGCGGCTCGCTGCCGGCCGCGAAAAGCGCGACGACCAGGGCTATCAGTGCGACCAGGACAGCGGTCGCTCCACCCGCGACCAGCCGTCCGGGCATGCGATGCCGGGCGGAGCGGGTCGTGGTCACAGAGCGTTCCCGCCCTCTGGGCTGTTGGACACGCGCTCACTATAGGTGAGCTATCTAACAGTCGCCGCCTGCGACACCATCTCGTGACACAGCATCGCCAACGGTTGTCAGGACGTGACTTTCCGCGTCCGCGCTACCCCATGCCGTTGCTATCGGCATCGACCTGATTGAGGCCTTACCTAGTGATGGGCGGGGTCGTCACTGGTCTTGGGTACGGCATCGCCGGCCGAGGCCGGTGAGCTGGGCGGCGTCGGCCGGTCGGCGGACTGTGCTGGGTCGTCCACAGGTTCGTCCGGAGGTACCGGCTGCCCACCGGTGGGATCGACGAAGTCGATCTTCTTCAGCTGCTTGCCCATGTTGCGCCAGAGCAGCACTGTGGCGGCACCGAGCGCGAGCACGATGAGCAGCGCGATCCAGCCGGGCCGGACCGTGTTCGGATCGATCTCGGTCGCCGGAAGCTGGATCCTCGGAAGATGGGTCATCGCGATCACCTGGCCAGTGTCTCACCGTCTGCCCCGGGGAGTCAGCGCAACCCCGCGAACAGGTCGTCTTCAGGCAACTCGGACTCCACCAAACTGCGGGCCAGTTCGTAGTCCTCGGTCGGCCAGGCTTCCTGGTGCACTTCCAGCGGTACCGCGAACCACGCGCCATCCGGGTCGATCTGGGTCGCATGGGCGAGCAGTGCCCGGTCGCGGAGCCCGAAGTACTCGGCGCACTCGACCCTGGTGGTGATCCGGCGCTCGTTCTCCGGGTCGGGTTTCCAGTCCTTCAGACGATCGGCGTACGGCGACTCCAGGCCGCGGGCGATCATCGCGTCGTGCAGCGCCTTCATCCGCTCGCGGTGGAAGGTGTGGTGGTAGTAGAGCTTCAGCGGCTGCCACGGCTGTCCGAGTCCGGGGTACGCGTCGGGGTCACCGGCGGCCTCGAACGCCGCGACGGTGATCTGGTGGCACATCACGTGATCGGGGTGCGGATAGCCCCCGTTCTCGTCGTACGTGGTGACGACCTGCGGACGGAACTCCCGGATCAGCTTCACCAGCGGGGCGGCGGCGTCCTCGACCTTGAGCGCGGCGAAGCAGCCCTCCGGCAGTGGCGGCGGCGGATCGCCCTCGGGGAAGCCCGAGTCGACCCAGCCCAGCCACTCCTGCCGGATGCCGAGGATCTCGCGGGCCGCGTCCATCTCCTGGCGGCGGATCTCGCTGATGTTGGCCAGCACTTCCGGGCGGTCCATCTTCGGGTTCAGGATCGAGCCGCGCTCGCCACCGGTACAGGTGGCCACCATCACGTCGACGCCTTCGGCGACGTACTTCGCGGTGGAGGCGGCACCCTTGCTGGACTCGTCATCGGGGTGAGCATGGACATGCAGCAGACGGAGATCTTCGGTCACAAGTCACAATGGTCCTCCAAGCCCGAGGAGAACCGTTGACCGACCCATCCGCTACCGACCTCGACGCTCGTTACGGCCGCAGGGCACGTGGCCGCCGGCCGCTGGTGCTGGGCGTCATCGGGACCGTGGTCCTGATCGCCCTCGTCTGG
Source organism: Kribbella sp. (assembly GCF_035687465.1). Taxonomy (NCBI): domain Bacteria; kingdom Bacillati; phylum Actinomycetota; class Actinomycetes; order Propionibacteriales; family Kribbellaceae; genus Kribbella; species Kribbella sp. The sequence goes on along the minus strand of NZ_DASRXP010000283.1, from coordinate 20,590 downwards.
CTGCTGTGGGTCGCCTTCGTGCAGTCGAACCCGCCGGTGTCCTCGCGGCTACTGGGCTTCAAGATCACCTCGGACACCACGGCAACCGCGACCATCCAGGTCGACCGCAGCAAGTCCGTCGACGCCGACTGCCGGCTGCAGGCGAAGGCCGCCGACTTCTCCATCGTGGGCGAGATCACCGTGACGGTGCCGGCCGCATCGGACCGCCGGCAGACCCTCGACGCCACCCTCACCACCCAGCGCGCGGCCACTTCGGTGATCCTGGTCGGCTGCACTACCGCCGACTCTCACCGCCCGCACTGAGCTCGTGACCGCGGACTAACTGGTCTGTCAGGCAGTCCGCTGTGGTCTGGTGCTGGTCTGCTGGGGCAACCGATTACCGCCAGACCTGCATGCAAACGTTTGCCCGCTGTTTGAGAGGGCACAGAACTGTGGGGTTCTGAGCCCGATCTTGCTACGCTCAGTGGATTGGTCGCCGTCGACGACGGCGGCCAGAGGCTTTTCTACCCATCCATTCGACAAAGGAGCAGCCCGTGACGCAGAAGATCGATGAGGACAGCGTTGTCTGGCTGACACAGGATGGCTACGACCAGCTGAAGACCGAGCTCGAGGAGCTGAAGGGCCCCGGCCGGACCGAGATCACCCAGCGGATCAGCGACGCCCGTGACGAGGGCGACCTGAAGGAGAACGGCGGCTATCACGCGGCCAAGGACGAGCAGGGCAAGATGGAGGCCCGGATCCGGCAGCTCGAGGACATGCTGCGCCGGGCCCGCGTCGGCGGCACCCCGAAGTCGGGCGGCGCGGTCGGCCCCGGCATGAAGGTGTCGATCAAGTTCGCCGGCGACGACGACGTGGAGACCTTCCTGCTCGGCTCCCGCGAGCTCCTCGCCCTGGACTCGTCGGTGGACATCGACGTCTACTCGCCACAGTCCCCGCTGGGCTCGGCGATCCTGGGCAAGAAGAAGGGCGAGAAGGCGACGTACGAGGCGCCGAACGGCAAGCCCGTCACCGTCGAGATCGTCGCCGCGGTGCCCTTCAAAGGCTGACCACGTCATCCGCGCGAACGCCCCGGTGAACTCACCGGGGCGTTCGCCTTTTCTGTCAGTGGCCGGTCGCCCGGCGGTACTTATTGACGGCGAGCGGGGCGAAGACGCCGATGATCACCGCGCACCAGATCAGGCTGAGCCAGACCGGGTGCTGGGCCGGGAACCCGTCCGGGCTGGCGAACGGCGACGGGTTGCCGAACAGATGCCGGCAGGCCGCGACGATGGAGGAGATCGGGTTCCACTCCGCCACCGGTTGCAGCGCGCTCGGCAACTGCGGCGTCGGGACGAAGGCGTTGGACAGGAAGGTCAGCGGGAACAGCCAGATCAGGCCGGCCGAGGCCGCCACCTCCGCACTGCCGACCGACAGGCCGATCAACGCACCCACCCAGAGCATCGCGAACGCGAAGAGCAGCAGGATCGCGAACGCCGCCAGCGCCTGGCCGAAGCCGTTGTGCCAGCGCCACCCGACGATGAAGCCGCAGATCACCATCACCACCATCACGAACGCGTTGAACACCACGTCACCGATCACCCGCCCGGCGATCACCCCGGACCGGGCCATCGGCAACGACCGGAACCGGTCGATCAGCCCTTTCGACATGTCGTCGGCGAGCCCGACACTGGCCGACGCGACCGCGAACGCCATCGTCTGCGCGAAGATCCCGGACATCAGGAACTCCCGGTAGGCCTTGGCGCCCGGGAACCCCGGGATCGGGATCGCGTTGCCGAACACGTAGGCGAACAGCAGCACGAACATGATCGGCTGGATCGTCGCGTAGATCAGCATGTCGGGCGTCCGCGGGATCCGCTTCAGCGACCGCCAGGCCAGGATCCCCGCGTCGGTGATCGCCCGGCCGAGAGGACTCACCTTGGCCGGCGTATCCGTCGTACTCATGCCTTCCCCCTCTTCGCCGTGACGGCTGACTCGTCGGTGGCGATGTCGGTGTTGTCGGTCGCGTGCCCGGTGAGGGTGAGGAACACGTCGTCCAGCGTCGGACGGCGCAGACCGATGTCGGCGATCCGGATGCCGTGGCCGTCCAGGGTCCGGATCACGTCGACCAGCGCGGCGGAACCGCCCGGCGCCGGCAGGGTGATCCGCTTGGTGTGCTTGTCCATCGTTGTCGCCTCGGGATCGGTCACCTCCAGGGCCGCGGTGAGCAATTCCAGCGCCCGGTAGGTCTCGTCCGGGTCGTACACGACGACCTCGATCCGCTCGCCGCCGACCTTGGCCTTCAGCTCGTCCGCCGTACCGCGGGCGATCACCGAACCGTGGTCGACCACGGCGATGCTGTTGGCCAGCTCGTCAGCCTCTTCCAGGTACTGCGTGGTCAGCAGGATGGTGACTCCCTCGCTGACCCGGTCCCGGATGATCTGCCACAGGTCGAGCCGGCTCCGCGGGTCGAGTCCGGTGGTCGGTTCGTCCAGGAAGAGCACCTTCGGATGCGCGATCAGCGAGCTGGCCAGGTCGAGGCGGCGCCGCATGCCCCCGGAGTACGTCTTCAGGATCCGGTCGGCCGCATCCGTCAGGTCGAAGGTCGCCAGCAGTTCGTCCGCCCGTTGCTTGGCCTGCTGACTGGTCAGCCGGTAGAGCCGTCCGAACATCCACAGGTTCTCGCGGCCGGTGAGCAACTCGTCCACCGCCGCGTACTGCCCCGACAGACCGACCAGTTGCCGGACCGTGTCGGCCTCCTTCACCACGTCGTGGCCGAGCACCCGGGCGCTGCCCGCGTCGGGCCTCATCAAGGTGGTGAGCACCCGGACCGCGGTCGTCTTCCCCGCCCCGTTCGGCCCGAGGAGGCCGAGCACACTCCCCTCCGGCACCTCCAGATCGATACCGTCCAGCGCCTTCACCGCGTTCTTGCGGGACTTGAACGTCTTCACGAGGCCGGTCGCCTCGATTGCAGCCATTCCAGCCGCTCCCTTCCCCTGAGTGTGATGCGGATCATCCTTGCGGAGCCCGCCGACAGTCAGTAAGTACGTTACCAGTTATATAAGCGCAGGTAACTACTTGCACTCCAGGGGCCCTGGGATGAGCGGCTTCATCCCAGGGAAGGGCAGTACGTCTCGCCGCTGTCAGTCGGAGGCGATCTGGGCGGTGCCGACCAGGACCTCTACATCGAGGGCGGCGCGGCCGCGGCCGATCTCCACGTCCTTGCTCTGGCCGGTGACGGCGCCGGTCCAGGAGACGCGGCCCAGCTGGGACTCGGTGTGGACGCGGACATCGGAGCCGCGACGGAGGTTGACAGTGGCGGAGCCCGACTCGACCCGGACCCGCGAACGACCCTTGGTGATCTGGGCGTCGAGGGTCGCGGAGCCGGCCTGTACGAGCAGGTCGATCGGTCCGTCCACGTCGGTCACTTTCGCAGTACCGGCGGTGACGCGGACCCGGGTCAGGCCTGGCAGCCGCTCGGCCATGACGCTGCCGCCGGTCACCTCGACCTCGACCTGCAGGGCCGGGTTGACCCGGATGGACAGCTCCTTGGCGAAGCCGTTCACGTGCGACTTGAGGTCGCCGACCGAGCGGGTCCGCAGCATCGTGAAGCCGTCGAGCGAGACGCCCATGTCGCCTTCACTGTTGATCGCGAGCGTGTCGCCGTCGCGCTTGATCACGTGCGGGCCGTCCACGGCGACGCCATTGATGGCGGGCTCGCCGATCAGCCGCACCCGCCGTCCGATCGCCCGGATCGTGACCCGCTGAACCCCGGCCGGCACCGGCACATTGCTGTGCTCAGCCTCCGTCTCCGCCTCCGAGACCTCGTCCACGATGGTCCCCTCGACCGGCGCCTCCTCACCAGCGCTCTCCGCGGCTGTGGTCCCCTCGGCAGTAGTCGCGTCGATGGTGGTGCCCTCGACAGCGGCTTCGTCGACCACGCTGTCTTGGACGCCGGCCGCGCCGTTCGCGGCGGGTGCAGGCCCGGCAGCGTGCTTGGGCGACGCACCTGCATCGGCGGCACCAGCGTCGGCGGACGCGTCCGTGCCGGTCGCGGTGGTGTCCGGGGAGTCGACTACGTCCGCCCAGACGGAGGCGGAAGGTGAATCGGCAACCGGCTCCTGGGCGACGTGACCATTGGGCTCGGCCTGGTCGGCCCGGCTGTCGGTCTTGGTGGCGGCGGGCTCGGTCGGCTTGGTGACGGCGGCGATCAGTGTTGCGGCCTCGTCACTCGAAAGGTGGCCCTTGCCGACCCGGTCGAGGATGTCCTTGACCTGGCGGTCGTAGTCGCTCTGGTTGCTCATGTCCCCCAGTCCAGCACCCTGACGGGTCCAAACCAATAAGGGATGGCCCCCAACCTGTCCTGACCCGGTGCCAAGTGAGCAGTGCGGGTCACGGCGGAGTAGCCCGTGACCCGCACTGCTGTCCATTGTCCTGCTCTCACTTGATCAGGCGGCCGGGCTCATCTCCTCCTCGGCCAGTTCCTTCTGTACTGCGTCGAGCTCGGCAGCCTCACGTGCTTCGGCGGCCCTCCGCTCACGCAGCCCACGCAGACCGGCGAGGCCGATCACCAGCCCCAGCACGGTGATCCCACTGATCACCACGAGAGCCGGCTTGTAGGCCGACAACATCCCGCTCGGGGCAACCCCCTGCGACTGGCTGCCGATGACCGCCGTGGTGATGGCCAGCACGATCGCCCCGCCGACCTGGCTCGAGGTGTTGAACAGGCCGGAGGCGAGACCCTGCTCGTTGTCGGCGACCCCGTTGGTCGCCTGCATGTTGAGCGCCGGGAACGTGATCGCGAAACCCAGCCCGATCAGCACGATGGTCGGCAGCACGGTGGCGACGTAGTCGGACTGCGTACCGATCCGCAGGAAGAGCGCGTAGCCGATCACGAAGAGCACCATCCCGGTCGCGACCATCCGCTCGGTACCGATCCGGTCGGCCAGCTTGCCCGCATTCGGCGACAGGAAGGCCACCAGCAGACCGGCTGGCAGGAAGCCCAGCGCGGTCTCGAACGACGACCAGCCCAGCAGGTTCTGCAGGTAGAGCGTGCCGATGAACTGGAACGACACATAGGCGCCGAACACCGTCATGATGGCCAGGTTGGCCCGCAACAGGTTGCCCAGCCGGAGGATGCCGAGCCGCACCAGCGGGTGCTTCGACCGCCGCTCGATCACCACGAAGCCGGTCAGCAGTGCGGCCGCGGCAACGAACAGCCCGATGGTCTGGACCGAGCCCCAACCAGCGTGTTCGGCGCCGACCACGGCGTACACCAGGGTGAGCATGCCCCCCGTGACGGTCACGGCACCAGGCACGTCGTACCCGCCCGCGGTCTTGTCGCGGGGGCTGTTCGGGATCAGCTTGACGGCGAACAGCAGCACGATCAGGGCGACCGGACCAGGCATCAGGAAGGTCCAGCGCCAGCCGACCTCGGTCAGCAGGCCGCCGAGGATCAGGCCCATCGAGAAGCCGCTGGCGGCGCAGGTGGTGAAGATACTGAGCGCCCGGTTCCGGTCCGGACCCTCGTGGAAGGTGGTGGTGATGATCGAGAGCGCAGCCGGCGCGGTGAAGGCGGCGGCGACTCCCTTGACGAACCGCGCGGCGATGAGCAGTTCGGGGTTGGTGGCCAGTGAGCTCAGCATCGAGACCACGGCGAAGACGCCCAGTGCGATCAGGAACACCCGGCGGCGGCCGAGCAGGTCGGCGGTCCGGCCGCCGAGCAACAGGAGTCCGCCGTAGCCGAGCACGTAACCGGTGACCACCCATTGCAGGGAGGACAGCGGCACGCCGAGATCCGAGCCGATCGCGGGAAGCGACATGCCGACCATGGACACGTCCAGGCCGTCGAGGAAGATCACGCCGCAGACCACCAGGAGGGCGCCCCAGAGGCGCGCGTCCCAGGTCAGGCGGGTCGGAGAGGGTTGCGTTGTCTGTGTCACAAGCAGAGAGCTTTGCATGCATGTGCATCTAATGTCTACTCATTAATTGCAGTTGCATTGAATGCGCCTGCATGATAACGTGCCCCTCATGGCCGAGACTCTGGTCAGCGCCGGGACCACCGAAACCAGCGCCGATGTGCGCGAATGGCGCGCGCTGTTGGAGCGCCACGCGAATCTCAGCTGCGCGCTCGATCGCGAGCTGCAAGCAGACCACCAGCTGGGCATGAGCGAGTACGAGGTGCTCGAGCGTCTTGCCGAGCTTCCCGAGCACTCCGCGAAGGTGCAGCAGATCGCCGGCTCGGTGCATCTGAGCCAGAGCGCGCTGTCCCGCGTGATCGGCCGGCTGGAGAACGCGGGCCTGGTCGAGCGCCACATGTGCCCCGAAGACCGGCGGGCGGTCAACGTCCGGCTGACCGACGACGGCCTGCAGCGACAGGCCGAGGCGCAGCCCACTCAGCGCCGGGTGCTGGCGGAGCGGCTGCACCAGCCGCTGGTGAAGTGCGAGGCAGCCGTTACTCCCTGAGCTTCAGTTCAGGGTGTAGCTGTAGCCGTTGCTGATCAGACTGGCCAAGACGCGCGCCCGGTGATCCTCGCCCCGGGTCTCGAGCTGCAACGCGACCTCGACCTCGTCCAGGTTCAGCGTCTCCGAGATGCGCTCGTGCAGCACCTCGATGATGTTCGCGTCCACCTCCGCGAGCCGGGCGAGCAGCGTCGCGAGGCCGCCCGGAGTGTCCGGGATCCGCACCCGGAGCGAGAGGTACCGCCCGGCTGCGGCCATACCGTGCCGGATCACCCGCATCAGCAGCAGCGGATCGATGTTGCCGCCCGACAGAACCACCACGACCGGCGGCTTGAACCGCTGCGGCTCATCCAGTACTGCGGCGACCGCAGCCGCGCCGGCCGGTTCAACCACGAGCTTGGCGCGTTCCAGGACCAGCAAAAGGGCCTTCGACAACGAGTTCTCGTCGACCGTGAGCACCTCACCGACGTGCTGCTGGATCGCCTCGAACGGCACCTGGCCGGGCAACCCCACCGCGATCCCGTCCGCCATCGTCGCCATCTTTTCGAGCTGGACAGGCTCGCCCTTGAGAAGCGAGACCGGGTACGCCGCGGCGCCCTTCGCCTGGACCCCGACAACCTCGATCGGCATGCCGTCGCGCTGCATCGCCAGCGCGATCCCGGCGATCAATCCGCCACCACCGACCGGTACGACGACGGTCCGCACTTGCGGGCACTGCTCCACGATCTCGAGCCCGGTGGTCGCCTGTCCTGCCACGATGTCCCGGTGGTCGAACGGGTGGATCAGGATCGCCCCGGTCTCCGCCTCGAACTCGCGAGCCGCCTTCAGGCAGTCGTCGATCGAGGTACCGACGAACCGGATCTCCGCGCCGTACGCCCGGGTGGCCTTCTCCTTCGGGATCGGCGCGCCGTGCGGCATGAACACGGTCGCCTTGATCCCGAGCAGTTGAGCGGCCAGCGCGACCCCCTGGGCATGGTTGCCCGCGCTCGCCGCGACCACGCCTCGGGCCCGTTCCTTCTTGGACAGCCGGGCCATCCGCACGTACGCGCCGCGCAGCTTGAACGACCCTGTTCGCTGCAGGTTCTCGCACTTGAGGAACACGTCGCCGCCGACCAGGTCGCTCAGCCACCGCGAGTACTCCAGCGGGGTCGGCGCGACTACGTCGTGCAATAGATCAGCAGCCCTGGCAATCTCCGCCGCAGTGATGCTCACGCGCACACCCTACGGGCTGATCACTTGAGCAGGAGTTTGCCCAGGCGGCGGGAGGCGACGTACATGCCGATGGTGCCCATCGCGATCAGGTAGAGCGCGTTGATCAGCAGGGTCCAGCTGACCGTGCCCGTGGTGAGGGCTCGCTCGAGCGCCACGCCCTGGTAGAGCGGGGTGATCTCGACCAGCCAGCGGATCACGCCGGGGTAGGTCTCCACCGGGTAGAACGTCGCAGAGAACAGGAACATCGGCATCGTCGCGAGTTGCACGAACTCGAAGTCCTGCCAGCTCCGCATGAACGTGGTCAGCGCCATCCCCGCGCCCGCGAACGCGTAGCCGATCAGCACCGAGGCCGGCAGCGCCAGCAGCGCCCACCACGACTCGACCAGTCCCATCACGAGCATCACCAGGATGAACATCGCCGAATAGCAGGCCCCGCGCAGCAGCGCCCAGGTCACCTCCCCGGTCGCGACATCCCACGGCCGCAACGGCGTCGCGAGCATCGAGTCGTACAGGTGGGCGTACTTCATCCGGAAGAAGATGTTGTACGTCGAGTCGAAGACGGCACCGTTCATCGCCGAACTGGCGAGCATCGCGGGCGCCACGAACGCGGCGTACCCGATCACTGTGCCGTCGGACAGGGTGAAGTCGCCGACCAGTTGGGCGACGCCGATGCCGATCGACAGCAGGTAGAACACCGGCTCGAAGAAGCCGGAGACGAAGACGATCCAGGATCGCCGGTAGACCAGGAAGTTCCGCTCGACCAGGTGGCGGCCGTTGCCGGCGCCGACCGGGACCACGCGGGCGGTGAGAGTGGCCATCAGCTGATCAACCTCCGGGTCAGGCTGCGGACCGCGAGCCAGGTGCCGATGCCGAACCAGGCGGCGAGATAGGCCACGTTGCCCAGCGCGGGAAGCAACTCGACCGTTTGCAGACTGAGGTCACGCGCGAGCTCGACCCCGTGCCACAGCGGGCTCAGGTACGCGAGCCACTCGATCCAGTCGGGCAGTTGCGAGACCGGGAAGAACGCGCCGGAGAACAGGAAGGCCGGGATCACGCCGAACCGGAAGATCATCGCGAAGCCGGAGTCGTTCTCCAGCCTGGCCGCGATCGCGCAGACCGGCGCGGACGCGGCCATCCCGACGAGCAGGGCGACCGGCAACCCGAGCAGCCCGAGCGGCGAGGCGAGCCCACCGAACGCGGCGATCACCACCGTGAAGACGAGGCAGGTCGTGGCCACCCGGAACGCGATGAAGGCCAACTGCCCGTACATCACGTCCGCCGGCCGCAGCGGGGTCGCGATCATCGAGAAGTAGAACTTCTGCCACTTGATCCCACCCATCACCGGGTACGTCGACTCCCCCACGGCGATCTGCAACGCGGTCGCGGCGAGCAGGCCTGGTGCGATGAACTGCAGGTAGCTGACCCCGCCGAGCGCGCCCGTGCCGTTGTCGTCCACGAAGGAGCCGAGGCCGATCCCCATCGCGGCCAGGTAGAGCAGCGGCAACAGGAAACTGCTGACCAGGCTGCCCTTCCAGGTCCGCTTGTAGACCGTGGCCCAGTAGTCGAACTGCCTGAGGCCGTTCTCGACGGCAATAGTTGCCATCAGTCGACCAACGTCCGACCGGTCAGGCGCAGGAAGACATCCTCCAGCGTGGACCGGCGTACCAGCACAGCCGCGGGCTCCAGCCCACGCTCGTGCACAGCCGCGACCGCCCGCTCCCCGTCATCGGTGTAGAGCAACAGCCGATCCGGCAGTACTTCGATCCGCTGGGCGAGGTCTTCCACCTTGCCGGCCAGGGCATCGTGGTCCGCGAACATCACGTCCGGCCCGAACCGCAGCTCGGTCACCTCACGGGTCGAGTAATCCCGGATCAGCTCGGCCGGCGACCCCTCGGCCGCGATCAGGCCGCCATCCATCACCACGAGCCGGTCGCACAGCTGCTCGGCCTCGTCCATGTAGTGCGTGGTGATGATCAGCGTCATGCCGGCCTGCTTCAGCCGGAACAGTTTGTCCCACAACAGATGCCGCGCCTGCGGATCGAGCCCGGTGGTCGGCTCGTCGAGCAGCAGCAACTCGGGCTTGCTCACCAGCGATCGCGCGATCGTCAGCCGGCGCTTCATCCCGCCCGAGAGTTCGTCGACCTTGACCTTCTTCTTCTCCGTCAGCGCGACGAACTCCAGCAACTCGTCGGCCCGCTCCCGGCACTCCGCGCGGCTGAGCCCGAAGTACCGGCCGTAGACAGTGAGGTTCTCGTACACCGACAGCTCGGTGTCGAGCGTGTCGTCCTGCGGGCACACCCCGAGCCGCCCACGGATCGCCGGCCCGTCGGCCGCCGGATCCATGCCGAGAATCCGCAACTCCCCGCCACTGACCGGCGACACGGCCCCGATCATCCGCATGGTCGACGACTTGCCGGCCCCGTTCGGCCCGAGGAACCCGAACGCCTCGCCCGTCCACACATCCAGGTCGATCCCCGCGACCGCCTCGAAGTCCCCATAGGACTTCCGCAGCCCACGCGCCCGCACCATGGCCACTCGCTCTTCCATCACAACCCGACCCTAAACGCCCCCTCCGACACTCCGCTTGTCCTTTTGGGACCCCAGAGGCCCTGCACTCCGGAAGCGGAATGTCCGGGTTGGGATCTACTGTGACGCCATGACTACGGAAATGCTGACCAACCAGGAGATTCTCGACGCCGAACTCGGTGATTGGCGGAAGCTTGCCCAGGCCCTTCACGGACGGTTCCTCACCGCCGACATCCGTGCCGGCCTGCGGTTCGTCGGCGCCGTCGCCGAGGCGGGCGAGGCAGCCGGCCACCACCCGGAGGTGAGGCTGACCCCCGAGATCGTCGACCTCAAGGTGGTCAGTCACGACGTGGTCTACCGCCCGGCTGACGGCGGTTCCGAAGTGGTCTTCTGGAATGTCGCCCAGCGCGACGTCGACCTGGCCCGGCGGATCAGCGAGATCGCCCAGGAGCAGAAGCTCACCGCGGACCCGAGCGCCGTCACCCAGGTCGAACTCGCGTTGGACACCGCCGACCTCGCCGCGGTCGGACCGTTCTGGGCCGCAGTTCTCACCGGCAGCACTGACACGCTGCAAGGGAACGACGTCCGCGATCCGACCGGGCGAGTGCCGATCCTGTGGTTCCAGGACACCGACGCGCACGAAACCCCGAGGCAGCGCTTCCACGTCGACCTGTGGGTAGCGCACGACGTAGCCGACCAGCGCATCGCCGCCGCAGTCGCCGCCGGAGGCAAGATCGTCGACGACAGCGAAGCACCGGCCTTCATCGTCCTCGCCGACCCCGAAGGCAACAAGGCCTGCATCTGCACCTGCCTCGACCGCTGACCTATTCGCCAGCCCAGATGCCCTGGCGCTGATTGCCTACGCGGCCGGCCGGCATGTTGCGTCCTTGGTCGGCAGCATGTTGCTGGCCAGGTAGTTGTTGACCAGGTTGTCCACGCACTGGTTGCCGTACTCGCCGTAGATGCCGTGGCTTCGGACATTCTGCAGCGTGATCAATCGCGATCCGCCCAGGTCCTGGTGAAGAGCCTTGGCCATCGGGTACGTCGTACGCGGGTCGCCCGTCGCTGCCACGATCAGCGCCGGTACGTCGTTGTCGACCCGCGTCGGCTGTTCCACCGGGTCGTTCGGCCAGAACGCACAGGGCGTGAGATTCCGTGCGGTCGACGCCGTGAACGGCTCCGCGGACCGGTGCCGCTGGATGTCCTTCCAGTACGTCGCCAGTTCCCGAGGCGCAGCGCGATCCCCACAAATGATGGCCATCTGCGAACTCGCGCCGGCCGACATGCTCCCGGTCAGCACGGCTCCGAGCATCCCCTCGATCGCAGGCGGCGCCGCAACCGGTCCCTTGGTTGCCTTCGACAACACGACAACCAACTCGGCGAACGACGCCCGAGCCGCATCCTTGTCGGATCCCAGTGACGCGAAGACAAGCGCCGGTACTGCGTACTCCGGCACGGCGTACTGGCCGACTTTTAAGGGATGCTGATGCGACACCCGGTAGATCTTCGCCACGGTTGCGAGCACCTGACCCGCAGTACGGCCCAAGTGGTAAGTGACATCACGTGCAGCCGCCCACTGCGCCCAAGCCCAAAGCGCATCCTCGTTCGCCGAGGCGGTTGTCCTCAGCAACCGAGGTCCGAACAACTCGGGATCCCCAGGCCCATCCAGTACTACGCGATCGGTGCGCCCCGGGAACATCTGCAGATAGACAGCCCCCAGATACGTCCCGTACGAGTACCCCAGATACGAGATCTTCTCCTCACCCAACGCATCCCGGATCAGATCCAGATCCCGCGCAGTGTTCCGCGTGGTTGCGTAAGGCAACTGATCAGGATGCGTCGCAGCACACCGGTCCGCGAGATCCTCCGCCAACCCAGCCGCCCGATCAAAGCTCTGCCGATCAGCCCCGGCGGACCAAATCCCACTCCCCACAGGCCAGTCACAATCCAACGGAGTGCTACGCCCGACAAACCGCGGATCAACACCAATCAAGTCATACCTGTCGCCAACCTCCTTCATGGCCACCCGAAGCCTCAACGGCATCCCCAGCCCAGGCCCTCCCGGCCCACCATCATTGAGCACCATCACGCCGATCCGCCGCGCGGTATCCGTCGCCTTCAACCGCGACATCGCAACGGTGATCGTCCGTCCATCCGGATCCCGATAGTCCAGCGGCACAACCAGCTCGCCACACTCAGCCCCAGCCTCATCAAGCTGCCGACCAACCTCATCGTCGACCCCCACCTGACAGCCATGCCACTGGATCGGTTGAACCGTTTGAGCTTCGGCGCCAGCAGCAGGCACAACACCGACTGCAAGCAACGTCACCAGAGTGGTCACAAGTAGTTTCATGGGTTCCTCCCTCAGTCACCCACGACGCTAAATTCCCACCCCGCCCACCACCCGCCCCCACAAGCCCGCCCCCAGGTAGCCCACGCGCTACCGGCTCAGCCGCGGCCGGCGTACGGCATGCCTGCTGCCATCACGGTCAGGGTTGGTATGGCGACGTCGGTCGGTAGTTGGGCGATCTTCACCACGAGCTCGGCGACGATCTTCGGGTCGAAGGTCGGCTCGACCGCGATCGACCCGTCCGGCTGGAGCACGCCCTGCCCCATCCGGCTCGTCATCGGCGTCGCCGCGTTCCCGATGTCGATCTGGCAGGCCGTGATCCCGTGCGGCCGCCCCTCCAGCTCGAGCCCCTTGGTCAGCCCAGTGATCGCGTGCTTGCTCGCCGTGTACGCGATCGCCTGCGGCCGAGGTACGTGTGCCGAGATCGAGCCGTTGTTGATGATCCGCCCACCCTTGGGATCCTGCCGCAGCATCAACGCGAAAGCCGCCTGCGCGCAGAGGAACGACCCGGTCAGGTTGGTGTCGACCACCCGCCGCCAGTCCTCCTCCGCAACATCCTGTACTGCGGCCGCAGGCGCTCCCGTGCCGGCGTTGTTCACCAGCACGTCGATCCGGTCCAACGTCCGAAAGAACCCCGCCACAGCGGCTCCGTCCGAGACGTCCAGCACGGCGATCTCCATCTCCTCAGGAGCCGAGTCCGCCGTCTCCCGGAGCTTGTCCTCCGTCCGCCCCGTCACCGTGACCCGGAACCCGGCAGCGGCCAGCGCGTGCGCCATCTCCCGCCCGAGTCCGGAGCCGCCGCCAGTGACCACCGCGATGGGATGCATGTCCAGCCTCCAAGATGTTGCCGCTGCGTGAGCGCCAGATTACGGCTAGTTAACCATTTGCCGTCGGTAGGACAGTCTAGGAAACTCATTTGCGTGTATCACGCAAGCATGTATATGCTTGCACCATGCAAGTAAACGACGCGTACGTTCCAGAGACCCCGATCGAGGGGGTCCTGCACGCGTTCACCCGGATCGGCCGACGGCTCAAGACGAAGCAGCCCGGCGACACGATCGACCACAGCGCCCACCTGGTGCTGTTCGTGCTGCGGTGCAGTGGCGCGATGCGGCTGTCCGACCTCGCGAACCGGATGGAGATCGACGCATCCACCGCCAGCCGGCACGTCCGGGCGCTGGAGCAGGCAGGGCTGGTCCGCCGTTCCGCCGATCCCGACGACGGCCGCGCCTTCCGGGTCGAGCTCACCGAGCAGGGCCTGCAGGAATGGGAGACCGCCTCCAAGCGCCGGATGGCACTGCTCGTCCAGGCCATGGAGGGCTGGTCCGAGTCCGACATCAAGACCTTCGAACAGCTGATGACCCGGTTCGCAGACGGGGTCACCAGCATCGCCGATGAACGCACCGACCGTGCCTGGGCCGACAAGGGCTGGGCCGCAGCGGTCGGAGTGCACAAAGCCAAAGAGAACGTGGAGAACCGATGAGCACCACAGAGCCCGCCACCTCCGGCGGCGCTGCCCCAACACCTGAATCCCCTGCACCGAGCTACCTGTCCCACAACCAGATCCTGGTGATCCTCGGCGGCCTGATGGCCGGGATGTTCCTGGCCGCACTCGACCAGAGCATCGTCGGCACCGCGCTGCCGCAGATCGTCAGCGAGTTCAATAGCCTCGACAAGCTGTCCTGGGTGGTCACGGCCTACCTGCTGACCTCCACCGCCTCCACGCCGCTGTGGGGCAAGATCTCCGACCTGTACGGCCGTCGCCCGCTGTTCATCGCGGCGATCGTCACCTTCCTGGCCGGCTCGGTGATGTCGGCGCTGGCACAGAACATCGAGGAACTGATCGGCTTCCGCGCCGTCCAGGGTCTGGGTGCCGGTGGTCTGATGTCGCTCGCGTTCGCCACCATCGGCGACGTGATCCCGCCGCGTGAGCGCGGCAAGTACATGGGGTACTTCGGTGCCGTCTTCGGCCTGTCCTCCGTGGCCGGCCCGCTGCTCGGCGGTGTGCTCACCGACGGTCCCGGCTGGCGCTGGATCTTCTGGATCAACGTGCCGATCGGCCTGATCGCCCTGGGCATCGTCGCCGCCGTACTGAAGCTGCCGCACGTGAAGCGCAGCCACAAGATCGACTACCTGGGCGCCGCGATCGTGACCGGAGCCGTCACCTCCCTGCTGCTCGGCATCTCCTGGAGCGGTCCGAACAACGGTTGGGGCAACGGGACCACCGTCGCTCTGCTGGTAGGTGCGGTCGTGCTGGCCGTCGCCTTCGTGCTGGTCGAGCTGCGGGTCTCCGAGCCGATCATCCCGATGGACCTGTTCAAGGGCCGGATCTTCTCCGGGTACGCCGGTTACGCGTTCCTGCTCGGTTTCGCGATGTTCGGTGCGCTGATCTTCCTGCCGCTGTACCTGCAGGCCGTCAAGGACATGTCCCCGACCAGGTCGGGGCTGGCGCTGCTGCCGATGATCGTCGGTATCTTCTTCGCCTCGATCCCGAGCGGTCAGCTGATGAGCAAGACCGGCCGCTACAAGCAGTACCCGATCATCTCCGCGGTCCTGGTCGGTGCGGCGATGCTGCTGCTGTCCACGATCGCGACGGATACGCCGTACTGGCAGCTGGCGGTCTACATGTTCGTGATGGGCGCCGGCCTGGGCCTGTCGATGCAGATCACCGTCACCGCCGCGCAGAACAGCGTGCCGCGCCAGCACATGGGCACGGCGACCTCGACGATGACGTTCTTCCGCTCGATGGGTGGCGCGATCGGGACGGCCGTGTTCGGCGCGGTCCTGACCAGCCGGCTGACGGCGCACCTGACCGACATCGTCCCGGCGAACGCGCAGGGCATGGTGGGAACGCTCGCCAAGGCGGCGAACAGTGTCGACGCCCTGCACGCGCTGCCGAACCCGATGAAGGGCTGGGCCCTGCTCGGTCTGGTGGACGCGATGGGCGATGTCTTCCTCGTCGCCCTGCCGTTCCTGGTGATCGCCCTGGTACTGGCGATCATCACCCCGGAACAGCGCCTGGCCGGCCGGACGGAAACCCCGGCCGATGGCGAGGACGCCGGCGTCGAGGCTTCGGCCCCTGCCGCCATGCACTGACCCGCACCAACGCGAACAGCCGCTCCCGGATCCTTCCGGGAGCGGCTGTTCGTCTGTCAGGTCTCTTCAGCCGAAGCGGCGGCCGGCGGTCTTCGGCGTGGCAGCGGACGGCGAGGTGGTTCTGGATCCACGTCGTTGCCGGCCAGATGGTTGACGATGGTGTTCAGCACCGCAGCCGTCGGTACTGCGACCAGCGCACCCACGATCCCCGCGATCACCACGCCCGTGGCGATCGCCAGGATCACGGCCAGCGGGTGAACGCTGACCGCCCGGCCCAGCAGGAACGGCTGCAGCACGTGTGCCTCGAGCTGCTGGACGGCGATCACCACCGCCAGCATGATCACCGCGACCAGCGGGCCCTTGGCAACCAAAGCGACCAGTACTGCGACGATGCCGCTGATCAGGGCGCCTACCACCGGGATGAAGGCACCGACGAACACCAGGATCCCGATCGCGCTCACCAACGGTAGGCCCAGGATCGCGGCTCCCAGTGCGATCCCGACAGCATCGACCCCGGCCACGATGATCGTGGCCCGGACGAAAGCGGTCAGCGAGACCCACGCCTTACGCCCGGACGAATCCGCCTTCGCCCGCGCCTGCCGCGGGAACAGCCGGACCACCCAGGCCCAGATCTGGTCGCCCTGGTAGAGGAAGAAGAACAGGCAGAACAGCGCGATGAACACGCCGGCGATGACATGGGTGGCCGTTGTACCGACCGCAGCGGCACGCTGACCGAGGGCGCCGCCGGACATCACCGTGTCCCTGAGGCTGTTGAAGGCGTCGGTGATCTGCTGATCGGTGATGTTGAGGTTGATCCTGGCCAGGTCGCGCAACTCCTGGATGCCGGCGCTGACCTGGTCCGAGAGGTCCGAGAACCCGGACGCGATCTGCGTCCCGACCAGGGTGAGCAGACCGGCGACCAGGACAAGCGTGGCCAGCACGGTGATCCCGGCGGCTGGGCCGCGGGCGATCTTCAGCTTCTGCAACCCGTTCGTCACCGGCACCAACAGCGCGCAGAGCAGCACGCCGACCGTCACCGGCACCACCACCTCGGACAGGTACCGCATGCCGTAGCCGATCACCCCGACCGCCGCCACAATCACCAGGAACCGCCACGCCCACGCACTCGCGATCTGCATGGCAGGCGTCACGCCCAGGTCTACCGGTCCACGGCTCGAGCCGGCCATCAGGTGCTCCGAGGGCTCGGGCACGACGGTCGAGCTGGTCTCCTCGGCAACCTGGTTGTCCGCAACCGGGCTCTCCCTTTCCCCGCCCGCAGCGGGCTTCGCGTCCCCGCCCTCAGGGTGATCGCTCATGGCACCTCCGCTAGTCAGTCCTGCTGAGACTAGTGCCCCGTGCCGACGGTTCCATGAACCTCGGAACCCACCCGCCGGGCCAGCCCCTCGGCCGCCAAGGCATCAACCTCGGCCAGCAACCCGACCCCCGCGAGCACGTAGTCGGAGTCCACGCAGGTCCTCGCCCCTGAAGGCACCAGCCAGCCCTCCTCCTGCGCACCAGTCGCGATCGCCCCGAGGATCCGCGCGGCCACCTCGGGCCCGTTGTGCCGCAGCACTCCCCCGGATCCGACCAGCAGATCCACCTCGCGCAGATCCTTGCCGGATCGCTCGATCACCCGTCCACCGGGCCCGAACACCACCCGCTGCCTGCCCGCATGCCGCCGCAACGCGACCGTCGCGGCCACCCGCGCCAGCACCTCGTCGTACGACGCCTCGACCGCGCCGCCCGGCAAGTACGACGGGTCGTCGTGCCGGTGGATCGCCGCAGCACGCAACTCCGGTGACTCGTCCAGCAGGCCGGCCTCGATCCCCGCAGCGACCACTGGTACTGCGCTCCAGCGCATCCCGAGGTCACCTTCCACCGTTCGCGTCACCGGGTGCGTCGCCACCACCTCGCGGCCGAGGTTCGCATCCTCCGGATCGAGCTCGATCACCGAGTGGACGTCCGTGGTCGCGCCCCCGATGTCCACCACGGCGACATCCCCGTGCAACCGGGCGAGCACCTCGACCCCGCGGAGCACCACGTCCGGCGTCGCGGCGCGGACCATCGAGGCGAACCCCGGATCGCGGGACAGGTTCTTCCCGCCGATCACGTGCACGAGGAACATCTCCCGGATCGCGGCCCGCGCACTGTCCGGCGCGAACACCCCGATCTCCGGCACCACGTTGTCCGCGAACACATGCGGCACGTCGGCGCCGGCCAGCAGTTCACCGACGACTCCCTGCGCCTCGACGTTGCCAGCAGCAACCACCGGACGCCGCCACCTGTACTTCGCGAGCACGGCCGCCGCGTTCTCGATCACGGCCGAGTTGCCGCCGTCCGTCCCGCCCAGAAGCAGTACGACGTCCGGTCGTTCGGCCCGCAGCGCCTTCAAGGAAGTTGCCGTCAGCCCACCGTTGACCACGGCAACCACTCGGCCGCCGCTGGACAGCGCGACCCGCCGTCCCGCTTCGGCGGTGACGAGCTCTTCGTTGCCGACAACACCGATCCTCAGGCCCCCGCCCGCACTCGAGCAGGCGAGCACCTCGGCTTTGGCGACACCACGGTCCGCCGACAGCAGCGCAGTACGGCAAGCGTGCCAGCCGTCCATCACGTCGGTGTCGACGGTAGTGCGGTGTTCGGCCCGGGCGACCAGGTCACCCGAGCCGGCGTCCACTGCGATCGCCTTCGTGAAGGTCGACCCGAAGTCGACCGCCACCAAGAGACCCACTAATCAGTGCCGATCAGGACATCGCGCGGTCGAGGTCCAGCAGCAGGTCGTCGATCGTCTCGATCCCGACGCTGAGCCGGATCAGGTCGGCCGGCACCTCCAGCGGGGTGCCCGCGACCGAGGCGTGGGTCATCTTGCCCGGGTGCTCGATCAGCGACTCGACGCCGCCGAGCGACTCGCCCAGGGTGAAGACCTCGGCCTTGTTGCAGATGTCGATCGCGTGCGCTTCCCCGCCGGTCACCCGGAAGGACACGATGCCGCCGAACCGCTTCATCTGTTTGGCCGCGGTCTCGTGGCCGGGGTGGCCGTCGACGCCCGGGTAGAGCACCGAGGTGACGCCCTTGTGCCGCTGGAGGAAGTCGACGACCTTCTCGGCGTTGTCGCTGTGCCGGTCCATCCGGACCCCGAGGGTCTTGATGCCGCGCAGTACGAGCCAGGCGTCGAACGGTCCGGCGACGGCACCGATCGCGTTCTGGTGGAAGGCGATCTTGTCGGCCAGTTCGCTGTCGCGGACGATCAGCGCGCCACCGATCACGTCCGAGTGCCCACCCATGTACTTCGTGGTCGAGTGCACGACGACGTCCGCGCCGAGCTCGAGCGGCTGCTGCAGGTAGGGCGAGGCGAAGGTGTTGTCGACGACCAGCAGCGCGCCGGCGTCGTGCGCGATCTGCGCGACGATCGCGATGTCGGCGACGTTGAGCAGCGGGTTGGTCGGCGTCTCGAGCCAGACCACCTTGGTCTTGCCCGGACGGATCGCGGCCCGGATCGCCTCCGGGTGCGTGACGGCCGCCGGGGTCATGTCGACGCCCCAGGCACCGAGCACCTTGGAGAACAGCCGGAAGGTGCCGCCGTACGCGTCGTCGGGGAACACCACGTGGTCACCCGGCACGCAGAGCGAGCGGATCAGGGTGTCCTCGGCGGCCAGGCCGCTGGCGAACGCGAATCCCCGGGTACCGGCCTCGATCGCGGCCAGACACTCCTCGAGCGCGGTCCGGGTCGGGTTGGCCGACCGGGAGTACTCGTAACCGTTACGGAGCCCGCCGACACCGTCCTGCTTGTAGGTGCTGGTCGCATAGATCGGCGGCACCACCGCTCCGGTGGTGGGATCGGGCTCGTTCCCGGCGTGGATGGCAAGCGTCTCGAAGCCGTACTGGTGTTCATGGGTCACCGAACCAGCGTACGGCGTGGTCCTATCCGGACCGGCACGGGTGCCGGATGACCCCGGTACGGCCCTAGCGTTGCCGTCGGCATCGGCGCCGGCGCGGACGGAAGGACACAGGCCAGCATGAAGACGCAGGACAGGTCACTGGACGAGGACAGCCGGGCGATGGCGGACCTCGGCGAGATCACCGACTGGACCAGGATCGCCGGTCCGGACGACGACGAGTCCGGCCCCCACGTCGTCACCGCGCTGGTGCAGCGGGTGATGGCCGAGACCACCTGGAAGCCGTGGCCGCTCGAGCCCGGTGAGGAGATCGGCGCCGAGATGGCGTCCTGGGGTTTCACCACGCCGCGCGGCACCACGATGATCGTGTTCAACGGCCTGGCGTTCTCCGACTGCCCGGACAGCGGCTGGTCGGCGTACGAGATCGGGTTGGACGACATCGCGGCCGCCGAGGCCGGGCTGGACGCGCACTGGCCGGATCACCTCGCACTGGCGCAGCAGCACTGGGGTGCGCCCGACTATGTCGGTGACGACAGCAGCCCGACATTCGAGGACGACTGGGCGCCCGGCGCCGGGGTGGGTCGTCGGCACCTCGCTGTCTGGCTGCGGCCGGGAGCGCAGTACCACCTGTACAGCAACAAGCCCGCCAAGGATCCACTCACGGCGGCGGTCGGGGTCAACTACTCGGTCTACATCGACTAGGAGCCTGATGAGCACCCCCGCCCAGGGACCTGTCCGGAACACCGTCAACCGTGTAGCTGCCGGAGTCTCGCGCTGGCGGAACACCAGGCGCGGCACCTCCACGCTGAAGGCGTCGTACGCGCAGGCCGCCCGCGACGTCAAACGGATGGACCCGGCCGTTCGCCAGGCCATCGGCCGGTCGAACATGATGAAGGCGGACCTGCAGGTCCTCGCCGAGGCTCAGGTTGTCGGTGCCGTCCGTCCGGGCGATCAGGCGTTCGCCCAGGTGCTCAGCGACCGCGCCACCTCGCGGGTCGAGGCGGTCGGCGCGTCCGCGCCGCCGACCCGCAATCCCGTGCGGATGGTGGGGAACCGGATCTCCCGCTGGCGGGAT